>JAIQGK010000014.1 GCA_020072645.1 Terriglobia bacterium | reverse complement strand
ACCTTCCTCGCAACACTGCAAGATTCTGCGCCGCAACTCGTCTCCGAATGCTTTCGCCATCCTTTATGTTGCCGCAGGAGCTTCGCCGAACTTACAGTAGCATAGCTTCCATCAGTACGCTATTAACTAAAATGGTATAGCACATGTAAGGATCGCCGGAATTGCACGGGATGGCTGACATCGTACGAGATCGGGGCCCGGCGGGCCTCCCGTTTCTATCAGTGTCATCCGTGTTGGTCAGTAGTAAGGGTTTCCGCAAAGAAAAAAGCCTGGAGCAACTTTCATCCAGGCCAAAAAAAAACAGGAGAGAGATTTAAAATGCACAGAAAACTTACGGGGCAGAAAAATCGAATTTGATGATGATGCTTGATTCTTCCGCAGCGGGTTCGTACTTCCACTTGACCACGGCGGTCGTTACAGCCTGGACCAGCACCGGATTTCCGCCCAGGACTTTTACGTCTTTCACTCTGCCGTCGGGCGTAACCACCAGTTCAACGCGGGCGCTTCCGCTGATGTTATTTCTTTTGGCCAGCTCGGGATAAACAGGTTCTACCCGGCTTTTGACCTTGCGGGCCGTGGCCTGCGCCAATGACGTATTGTTAGAAACCAGAAAAAATAATGCCAGCAGTCCAACAGAAAACGAGCGTATCCATTGATGGCGTGCACGGCGCCGAAAGGGGATGAAATTCACCGTCTTCTCCTCAGTTGCCTGCTACGCGGCGTGCCATGCTTTCCCGGCGCACAGGCCACAACTTGATGAGAATCCTAACGGCGAAATGAAAGAACGCAAACGTCACGAAAGTAACCGGAAGCCGCAGAGCCACTGCGTTGCCGGATTGCTTTATCTCAAGATTGCTGGCTGGCCGTCGAGGATTGAGGCGTGGCATTTGCCTCAACCTCAGCGCCGGTTGTATGAGGAGTCTGGCCGCGCATCAGGAAGTGTCCGACGAGAGAAATTACGCCCAGCACGGCGGCGCAAGCGAGAAAAACCGCCCGGATGCCGAGCTTTTGCGCCAGATATCCGGAGAGAACTAGCCCAAACACCTGGGATACAGCAATCAATGACATGAAGGTGCTGCTCACTCGCCCAACCATGGAGGGCGGAGTTTCCTGCTGGGACATGGTCTGAGCGGGAATCCAGACAAACGCAATACCGAAGCCCATGGTAAATGTGCTGAGCGCCGCCATCGGAGTGTTGCGGAACGCTCCCAGCAGTCCTGCACCCAGGCCAAGCAGGAAGAGGCCTCCCAATACCACATAGGATTTGGGCCCGCTTCCCGCCAGACGCGTAATCAGTTGTGTGCCCACGATCATGCCTACGCCCACCATGGCGCTGATAGCGCCAAACATGAATGAGCCGGCATGGAGCGAGTCGCGAATATAGATTGAGATCAACGGGCTGAAAGAGCTCAGCACAAACATCGCGACGGCCATCGCAATAAAGACAAATGCCAGTCCCGCATGCGTGAAGATGAATTTGTTTCCGGCCAGAAAATCCTGGGCCAGAGACTTCACGGTCTTTTCGCTTTGCGCGCGCGCGGGCCGTATCACTGAAAGGGTTGAAATCATGGCGGCGGAGAAGATGAAGCTGGCCACGTCAAGATAGAAACAGGATTTTTCAGTAAGCCATGCCACCAGGGCGCCCGCCGCTGCCGGTGATAATAGCCGAACGATATAAAAAGCCTGCATCATCAGAGCGTTGGCGGAAAGCAGCCCTTCCGGAGGGACAATGGTGCGCAGGGTTACGGATTGGGCCGGAGTAAAAAAGCTGGAGACCGAACTCAAGACCAGAAAGATCGCGGAGACCTGCGGGACGCTGTGGACAAATACAAGCATCAGAATCAGCGCGGCGCGAATGAGATCGCTGGCAATCATGAGGCGCTTTACATTCAAGTGGTCCACAAAAACGCCGGCAATCGGGCTGATGACGGCCATGGGGAGTACGAATGCGATGGTGACCGTGGTGACCTGAACGGGCGTCCCGTGCCAGCGGAACGTGATGAGGCTGATCACGCCGAAGAGGGCAAGAAAATCGCCAAAGACACTGACAAACTGGGCCAGCCAGAGCGTGCGGAATGGCTTGTACTTCAGGATTGTTTTTACCGTAAAGGCAGCCGGAGTTGTCGCGGAAGAGCTCATGAGTTTTTGATTTGTCAGAGGCAAGATTATCGCAAGCCAGAGTCCTCTGCGCTGCCACATGGACAAAAAAATTCACGGTCGCGAGGATAACGAGAACCTTAGAACGCAGACCATCTCTCACCGGCACCAGGTCGCATCTAAATCTGGCTCAGCTTTTTACGAATTGCGAACATTATTGGAGTTTTTAATTGTAAAGGAGAATAAAACTCAGCTAAGCTATTGAAAATAAAGAAGTAACAGGATAGTACTGTTCGAATTCTAAAAATACATTTAAAGTAAGGTTAATAACGTTTGTTGCATGGAAGTTACCCCCGAATGGCACAACATGCTCTCCCTGCTGCGCTGCTATTGATTGTGGCAACCGAACCCGCCTTGCGCCTGCGACTCGAATGGCTCGAACGCGCCGGTTATCGTGTAAGGACCGCATGCAGCCTGAAGGAAGTTGACCAGGCTTGCCAGGGACAAATCTTTGACGTCGTCCTGATCGCCGATAGTGTGGAACCGCGCATGAAAAAGGCCATTGGCCATGCCGTGCGGCACCATCTCCCTGAAGCTCCCATTTTGCAGATGGGAAGAATCCGCCCGGATATGGATGGCAACAGTTTCGTTACCGGCGATTCACGTGAAGGCGTGCTGCAATCGGTATCAAACATTCTTCAGCGCCGCGACGAGATAAGACCGGCAGCAATCTAAGCCGAGCCGGTTTACTCCTGACAGAAATAAAAAGAGGAACCCTTTCGGGTCCCTCTTTGCATGATTTGAAGGATGTAGCTATTTCGGCGTGACGGTAGTTGCAGAAGCTGTTTTCATGCCGATAGCTTCACCGGAAAGAACGAGTTCAACGCGGCGGTTCTGCTGGCGTCCTTCCGCGGTGTCATTGGTAGCAACGGGCTGGGTCTTGCCCAGACCGCGAGACACAATGGAGTTGTCCGGAATACCTTGTTGAATCAGGTAGTCGCGCACAGCTTGCGCGCGATTTTCAGACAGCTTCTGGTTGTAATCATCGCTGCCCACGGCGTCCGTGTGGCCTTCCACCTCAAGATGCAGGCCGGGATGCGCGATTACGATGCCGCTGACCTTGGCCAGCCGCTCGCGCGCGCCGGACAGCAATTCATAACTTCCGGTCTTAAACAAAACGTCTGACATGTTGGCGATCAGGCCGCGCGCGGTATCACGGGTGGCCAGAATCGTATTCAGCTGCTGCAGCAGTTGCGCGCGCAAGTCGGCTTTTTCCTGCTCGGCTTGCTGGCGCAGACGGTCGGACTCTTCCGCAGCTTTGCGCGCTTTGTCCGCTTCCACGGCCAGCGCCTGCTTTTGTTGTTCGGCTGCTGCGCGGGCTGTGTCTGCCTGCTGACGAGCGGCGTCTGCTTGCTGGCGGGCAGCCTCTGCTTCCTGGCGGGCCTTTTCGGCCTCAGCTTTCATGCGCTCGGCGTCGGCTTTTGCAGCCAGTGCCTGTGCGCGGGCCTGTTCTGCCTGCTGGCGAGCGGCTTCAGCTTCCTGCCGGCGCTGGGCTTCTGCAATGGCATCCTGCCGGGCTTTGGCTTCGCGGTCTTCAGCGGCTTTCTTGTCGGCGGCGGCCTTGGCCTGTGCCTCTTCTTCCGAGCGCTGCTTTACGGCCATCACGCGAGCTTCCTCGGCAGTGCTCACGGTTTCACGCGCCAGCGTTTCAACCGTGCTCTTATCGCGCTTCTGGACGTACGCTTCTTCGGCCTTGCGGAGCTGCTGTGTAGCGCTGGACAGGATGGCGGGCGCGTACTTATCGGCAGCCGTGAGATTGGCAATTCTCACTGCGTTGCGCGCTTCAAAAAGCACGCGCGGCGTCTTGCGGTCGATGCCAAAAATAGCGTCGGAAATCTTGGTGTTGGTGGCCGAATAGGTGCCGCGGCCCAGCAGTTCATATTTGGCGTCAATGTTCTCCTGTCGGCCAACAGTGGTCGCGCTCATAACATTTTCCATCACCACCATGTTGCCCGGTTGGTTCACGGCGAAATAGGGTTCAGCCGTAACGATCATGCCAAATGTCTGCATGTCTGTGATGGCTTTTACGCGGCTGCTGTTATGGTCAAACACCAGTTCGCCCAGATTCACCGCGCGGCCTTCCGGAGAGATGGCCCACAGCACCAGCGAGAGGTATTCCAGGCCGAATTTCGTGGGATCTTCCAAGCCGTCAAACTTAGCGTCAATTTCTACGCTGCTTTTTTTGCCCGTGACCCGGGCTTCACCGGAGGCGTTCTGCATGAGTTCAGTGCCGTGAAAATCAACCTTGACGGCATCACCGCGCAGCCGATAGTTCACTGCCTTGGTGGTGCGGTGAACAGGGCTTGCAGGCGCCGCGGACTGCGCCACGGCAGCTATGCTGGATGCGGCCAGGCAGAGGAACAGGGAAAACGCCAGACGTTGTTTCATGGCATGCCTCGCTTCAATTTCTTCTCTGGATCAATTTGTTAGAACGATTTAGTTCGGTATAACTTTATGTGACACTGGGTATTATGAAAAGTCGCACGCGGTCAACGTGGCGATAGTACTTTGGTGACCACGCCGGCGAGAGGCGGCCTTTATGCCGGGACCCGGACGTTCGCCAACACTTGTTAAGCTCCACCTGCCGCGGCGATCATAACCTGCTTTAAAGGGAAAGGAAATCAAAAGATGCAGCGGAAACGTTTAGCAGTTGGAGTCTCATTGGTCCTGTTGATTGCCGTTATGGGAATGGCCCAGCAGCCGCCACAGGACAAAAGCAAGCGTCCCAGCCCTCCCGGCACAGCCGAGGTGACGCTGAAGAACAAGAAGATCACCATCGATTACAGCCGCCCCTCACTGAAGGACAGGAAAGTTGGGCAGGAGCTTGCTCCTTACGGCAAAGTGTGGCGAACGGGCGCGAATGAAGCCACCGCGTTGAATACGGAGATCGATCTCAACATTGGCGGCGTCAAGGTGCCTGCGGGAAAATACACGCTCTACATTTTGCCTTCAGAAGGAACATGGAAGCTCATTATCAACAAGCAGACCGGGCAGTGGGGAACGCAATATGACGAAAGCCAGGACCTGGCCCGCGTGGATATGAAGAAAACCGCGCTGCCTCAATCGGTAGAGCAGTTCACCATCTCCTTTGACAAGAAGAATGACAGTACGGCAAATCTCAACCTGGATTGGGAAAATACGCGTGTTTCCGTGGAAGTAAAAGCTCAGTAAGAGGTTGTTACAAGTGATGGGGCGCGGTGGAAGGGCGGCGGTAAGCTACTCGCAGCCGGAGCTGCCCGCTCCTACGGATCTACCGCCGGATGTGCCGGGGCTGCCAGGGAGAGTTATGTGGATATCTCCGCCTTGGTTCGACGAGATATTGCAGCGTCCTGAGAGGCCCGACTCCGGTGTGGCAGTCACGATATAACTGGTGGTAGGCGTTTGGCCATCTCCAACGACTTCAAACATGTAACCGGTTTTCAGGCCGCCTGTAAGCGCCTCATCCATGATCAGGCAGGCATTTGTTCTGGTGGGCTTTTCACACGTACTGCCACGAGTGCCAAGGTCCGCCAGGCTGCTGGCGTACCCAACCTCAGGGAAAGCGTCTTTGTACATGAGCTGAGCGGTGTTAATCGTCTTGACTGAAGAGACGGCAGCAGCTTCATTGGCGCGCATTTTGGCATGCACCAGATTCGGAATTGCGATTGCCGCAATGGTCAGGATGACCATTACGACCACCAGGAGCTCAACCAGTGAGAAGCCGGCGAGTCCCGGGTCCGCATTTCCGATAGCGTTTTGTGTTCTTACTCTGGGCATAGCACAAAAGTAACCGCTGAATGAGCACTTAGAATACCCCAAAAACTCCGGAAACTCCCGATTATTAAATTTTCTAATGTGTGTCCAGTTAGGCGGTAAGCCTTAAATGCTTTCGATTCAATAAGGCGAGAGGTTACTTAAGTTTGGCAGATACCGTACTTTCGGGTGAAAGACATCCACGGCCCCCGGCGCACGTCCTGAACGGTCGAGAATAGATTTCCCCTGTTGACAATCCACATGAGCAATCTGTAGCTTTGTGTTGATAGCCAACAGGAGGCGCACATTCATGGGTGAAGCCAAGACAGATGTCTTGCAAGGCACGCTTGATCTGATGGTGCTGAAGACCCTGGAAGCGCTCGGCCCCTTGCACGGTTACGGCATTGCACGGCGCATTGAGCAGGTCTCAGAGAACCTGCTGCAACTGAACCAGGGCACTTTGTATCCCGCGCTCTTGCGTCTGCAGCAACGCGGATGGATAAAGTCAGAGTGGGGCACGTCAGAGAACAACCGCAAAGCCAAGTTCTACAGCCTAAGCCCGGCGGGACGACGGCAGTTGGCAGTGGAAGCCAAAAACTGGGAACGGATTTCTGGCGTGATGGCGCGCCTGCTCAGCGGCCAGGAAAGCTGACGCTTATCCGAGGTTTTCCGTGATGAAAATAAAAAACAAGTCGGAGATCGATCTTAAGATTTTTAATTCCGTTTTAACTAACCTGCCGGAGATGGCCTGACAACATGCCCATGTAAGAGGTGGTTATGGGCAAGCTAATTGAGTTTTATATACCGGCAAGTTTTCAGCTGCGTCCGGCAAGCTCGCTTTCACCGTCGGAACGTGGAAAGGTCATTGAGTTCCACACGCTGCGAGATAAGAAAACGGCTTAGGCCGCGGAGCGATCGTTGCCGGAACCGGCGGTCTTGGTCATCACGTCCTGCGCCTGATCATTAGACGCCGCAGACTCATCTTCTGCCGGGGCCTCATGGGCGGCAAAGGGCAAAAAGACGCTGCAGCAGGTACCGTGTCTTGCTTCATCGGTACGGCTGCGCACGCGCAGGATGCCCTGGTGCTTCTGCACAATGCCCTGGCTCACCCACAGGCCCAGTCCGGTGCCTTTGGAGTCTTTCGTAGTAAAGAAGGGTTCAAAGATTTGCGGCATGTTTTCCGCTGGAATGCCGCAACCATCGTCCGCCACGATAACGCGAATCCCCTCGCGCTCTTGCCGGTCATGCGCGTGCCGCACACGAATATAAATATTGCCCTGCCCTGAGATGGCTTCAATCGCGTTCAATACCAGATTGGAAAATACTTGGCGCAATTCACTGGGAAACGCCGCCAGGGGAACAACGTCACTGAAATCCCTGTGCACCGTAATCCGGCCTTGTTCGATGCGAGCATCGTAGGCGGCCAGCACTTCTTCAAACAGCTGTGGCACGGAACTCATTACCGGGGAAGATATCTCGCGGTAGAAGCCAAGCGTCTGCTTGGTGATGTGCACCACGCGGGCCAGTTCTTCTTCAGCGGTCTTTACGTACACCAGCGCGGACTCAGGCATTTTGGAGTTGGTGCGCAGAATGTACAGCGCGTTCATCACAGAAGCCAGCGGATTGTTGATTTCATGCGCGATGCTTGCCGCAAGACGACCGGTGGCGGCAATTTTTTCCGACTGCCGCAGCGTCTGCTCCGCCGCCTTGCGCGATGTCACGTCCATGGCCACGCCCAGCATGCGCACGGGCAGATCATTCATTACGATGATGCGTCCGCGGGCTTCCAGCCAGTGTAAAGCTTTATCGGCCATGTAAACGCGGTATTGGACTTCATACTCACTGTTGCTGGCCAGCGCGTTGGTAATGGACTGGTGCACCTGCTGCCGGTCTTCAGGAACAATGCTTTCCATCCAGCTTTCATAGCGGCCGTCGAATTTCTCAACTTCGATTCCGTGCAAGCGACGGATCTCATCTGACCATGCCAGCTCGCCGGTTTGCAGGTCCCACTCCCAGATTCCGATACCGACGTACTGCTGCGCCAGCTGCATGCTTTCCTTGCCGCGCTCCAGCATTTCCTGCGCGCGTTTGGTTTCGGCAATCTGCTCCTGCGCTTCACGGTAGAGCCGCACGTTGTCAATGGCCACGGAGGCCATATGCGTGAGCTGGACAAGGATAGCTTCGTCGTCGGGAGAAAACTCGCCAGTCAGTTTTTGCGAAAGCTGGATCAGGCCAAGATTGCGACCGTCGCGCGTGAGCAGCGGAGCCGCCAGCCAGCCGTGGCGCGTGGCGTCTGTAGCGCGACGCACCGGTCCCCAGCTATTTGCTCTTGCGCCGGCATGCAGACGGACAGGCTTGTTGAGATTGCAGGCCAGCATGAACATCTCAGAGCTTTCTTTGGCGAACTCAAGAGCTGCCTGGCCTTCCGCAACGGAAACGCAGGTGATACTGCGGTTCCATTCGCCGCGGGGAAGCAGTGTGGTAAGAGCCTGTCGCGCGCCAATAATGTTTCGCGCCTGATCTGTGATGGTCTGGAGCAAAGAATCGAGCGCGAAAACGGAATTGATCTGGACGGAAGCTTCCGCCAGGGCGCGCAGCACGGCGGTGCGCTGCTGTTCCGCGGCCAGAGTCTGTAGCGACTCATGGTACAAGCGCGCGTTATCCAGGGCATTGGCGGCCTGACGGGCGTAAAGTTCCACCAGCCGCGACTGGCGGTCACTGGGAACGTATGACTTGCGGAAGAACGTAACCACCACGCCAAGCGCGTCGCCACGGGTGTTGACGATGGGCGTGCTGAAGACTGAGCGGAAGCCGACTTGCGCGGCCGCATCGACAAACGGAAAATATATTCCGGCCTTGTCAATATCTTCAATCAATACGCGGTGCTCAGGAGAAAAGAAAGATGCCGGCAGATCACCGAAAGACTTGATCTGCTCGGCAGTGAAGCCGGCGAATGTCGCAACTTGAAGAGTTCTGCTGGAACGCTCCGGCAGAAGCAGCAGCATGCCAAGATCTGTCTTTTGCAGCGCGGCGATGGACGTGAGAACGTCATTCAATAAGCGCTGCAATTCCAGGTTGCTGGAAAGGCGCACGCTGAGATCGTGAAAGCGCTTGAGGTCACTGCGCTGCGATTCCAACTCATCACGCAGCCGGGCAAGGTCATTGCTGAGCGTTCCAGCAACCATTTCCGCCGTCGACCACTTTTGTCGAGCCAGCCCTACCACCAGTGTTACGGCGATCAGCAGAGCTGCCCAGAGTTCATTGCTGGTTGTGGATATCTCCGGTTGATAGAGATAAGAGAAGCCGACCAGCGCGGCGGTGTTGAGCAGAGCTCCCGTGATGGCGGCGGGCAGGCCGCCTATGACAGCGGAAATGCCAGCGGCGGCAATGAAAAATACTCCCACTCCGGGATGGAAGAACGAAAGGCTATAGTGGGCAACGCTCCAGGCTGCCACAGGCAGCAGAAAGGTGACGACCCACGAGATCACGCGCAGGCGAGTGGTAGACGGGGGATACATTCTTTCTCGTTTACTCCTGCTCTAAACTGAGCGTTTGCAGACGAGTGGCAATTCCGAGCATATCACGCAAAAGACTGTGTAAAGCCATCATGGGGGCTAAGGCATTGGGACGAGGACGACAGTGGACTGATCCAGAGTAGAAGCAGGAATTTGGCGACTACGCAGGTGGTCTGGAGTGAGCGCTTGATGAGCATAGGTACAGCGCACCATGGACATAAAAATTATTCTTCAAGTTAAGAAAGTTCTAACAGATCGAAATCTTTGAAGGTTTGTCTTGGGTTCTCAGATTGGAATCAGACCTTTTCGGATTCCGAGGCTCACGGCTTCAGTCCGGCTGGCTGCATGCAGTTTGCCTAGAATCGAGCTGATGTGAAATTTGGCGGTGTGCTCAGAGATCGCCAGACGAGTGGCAATTTCTTTGTTACCCAGTCCCATGCTGACGAGGCGCAAGACTTCGGATTCGCGGGCGGTTAGGTCTTCAATCAGGTCTTCGACTATATCTTCGCGAGCCAGGTTTTCGTGGTACATGTCTTCGCCGTTTATGTCGCGCATTTCATCGATGGCATTGTTTTGCAGCAGACCGTGAACAGAGGTGGGATGGAGAAGAATGAAGCCAGCTTCGGCGGCCTGCAGCGCCATTTGCATGTCTTCAGTATTGGCGTCACGCGAGATGATGGCATGCATAGACCCTTTTAGCGCGGTCCGCACCCATTCTGGATCGGGATCGTCGATCAGGGCGATTGTACCGGAGGAGGCGGGAGCCGCTTCAAGAAAATCCAGCATAGCGGCGGCCGAAGATGGAGTGTCCAGATCGGCCACCAGAATGTCAGCCTTGGAAGCGGCAAATCTTGCCGGTGAGATTTGGGAGTCGCAAATGACGGTTACTCCACGCACCGCGCGCGATATCACGGCGGCCAAATGTGTACGGCGCGCGGACGTGGCTGCGATCACGAGCACACGCAGCGAAATGTCGTCTCTTTTGTTCATTCCCCGAACCGTTTGCTCGTTGTGTCTGTGTGATCGTTATGCTGCGCGGGCTTCCAGGCGCAGACTGACGTTGGTGATTGCGCCGCCACGAATCAGGCTGGCTTCAACGGACGCGCCGGGTTTGTGCGAGCGCAAAATGCCTTGCACCGAATCAATGTCAGCCGCTGGCTCGCCTGCCAACGTGATCAGCACGTCTCCCAGAAAAATTCCGGCTTTATCCGCAGGGCTGCCCGGCTCAACGTGGACCACCAGCAATCCCTCACTGGCGGTTAGATTCAGACGAGTTCGTAAAGATTCCGGCAACGGCGCGGCCTGCATGGCAAGGCCGAGATAAGGACGCTGGATGCCGCCTTTTTCCAGAAGTTCAGCTGAAACGCGCTGTACTGTCGCGGAAGGCACGGTGATGCCCGAGCGATGCAAGCCCGCCGTATTCATGCCCAGAAGCTCTCCCTGGCTATTGACCAGCGGGCCGCCGGAGAAGCCGGAATACATGGTGAGATCGGGACGGATGAATTGGTCAATTTCACCACCGCGCCATGTCCGCATGGGCCCGTTGATCAAGCCAGAGATGATTCCCGAACTGGCGACTATGTGGCCGCGCCGTGTGCGCGCCAGCGCAAGCACCAGTTCACCGACGCGCAGATTTGTGGTCGATGCCCACCGGATGGCAGGAGCATCGAGCGGCTGTTGCAGGCGCAGAACAACGAGGTCAGTGCTGGGATCGCGCCCGCTGACGCGCGCGGAAGCTTTTTGTCCGGGCACGGTAATCACGGTGATTTCGTCGTCACGACGGACGGCGTGGCTGGCGGCTACCACAGCGTCTTTGGCAATGATAATGCCGCTGGAAGGATGTCGCGTGCCGTGCACTGCCACAACGGATTTGCCCACTGCTGCAGAGACGTCCGCCAGATCGTTTGAAAGCTTGCTCCAGATATTTTCCATTTTCGATTCACTGCTCCTGGTTGCGATGGAGAGCAGTATGGAACAATCGATATGGCGGGCGCATCAGCCATTTGGGCAGGGAGATTCTGAGCAGCCGGGGGCG
Source organism: Terriglobia bacterium (assembly GCA_020072645.1). Taxonomy (NCBI): domain Bacteria; kingdom Pseudomonadati; phylum Acidobacteriota; class Terriglobia; species Terriglobia bacterium. Next base: position 144,949 of record JAIQGK010000014.1, on the reverse strand, counting down.
GCTGCGGTCCACGATTCATGAAGGTTGATGCGAGAAATCGCCATGGTCCACATCAATTAAAATTGATTTGGCAGCAAGCAGCGGATAGTCTGCGTTCTTCGCAAGCCGTAGAGTTGGGTTGCGGAGAAAAAATATGCAAATGACATCAGGCAGTCCAAACCAAAAATGGAACCTTGTGCTGGCGCATGACGCCAAGGCAGACGGCCGCTTTGTTTACGCAGTGAAGTCAACCGGAGTATTTTGCCGTCCTTCATGCCCCAGCCGGCGGCCAAAGCGCGAGAACGTTGAATTTTTTGATTCACCTACGCAGGCGCAGCAGGCGGGATATCGTCCGTGCCGCCGCTGCACGCCGCTCGAACGCAATCGGCAGACGCAGAAAGTGGAAGCGGCCTGCCGGTACATTGACCAGAACCTGGACATCACGCTGAGCCTGACGGCCATCTCGCGCCACGTGGCCATCAGCCCATTTCACTTTCAACGACTGTTCAAGCGGATTCTGGGAATCAGCCCGAGGGAGTATCAACAGGCGCGGCGGGCAGGGAAGTTTCGGCAGGCGCTGCTTGGAGACGGCAGCGTGACAGAAGCGATCTATGAAGCTGGATACAGTTCCAGCAGCCGCGCGTATGAAAGCATTCCCGCACAACTGGGGATGACGCCATCGGCGTTTCGCAGGGGCGGGGAAGGCATTGAGATTCGTTGCACCGTGATTTCGACTGAACTGGGCAAGCTGCTGGTTGCGACGACTGAGCGCGGCGTCTGCGCTGTGCGCTTTGGCGAAAGCGATGCCGCATTGCTTCGCGAACTGAAGCATGATTTTGGGGCGGCGGAGATCCGTCGCGATGACGCGGGGCTGGAGGCGGTGGCAAAACAAATAAAGCAGCTCCTGAAGGGATCGACCGCGCCCTTGAACATCCCGCTCGATCTGCGCGGCACGGCGTTCCAGCAGATGGTGTGGAAAGAGCTGCAACGCATACCGTCCGGACAGACATGGAGTTATACGGAGCTGGCGAAGACGATTGGTCGACCGAAAGCTGTACGCGCCGTGGCGAACGCGTGCGGATCGAATCCTGTTGCGGTGGTGGTGCCGTGCCATCGCGTAGTGCAGAAGAATGGGAGCCTGGCGGGATATCGTTGGGGAGTAAAAAGGAAGGCGGCGTTGTTGGAAAAAGAAGCTGCTGGCCACTAGCTACTAGCTGCTAGGGAAGCTCTTACCGCGAAGGGCGCAAAGGAGAAGAAGTTTGAATTACAGTCTTTGCGATTCTTTTGCGTTCGTTGCGATCAAATTTTTGTTATATCGAACGAAGGCACCAGTTCACTTTGCGTACTTCGCGTCCTTTGCGGTGAAATTTTGGCTAGTTGCTAATTGCTATCTGCTATTTGCTCAACAGAAATGAGAACCCATCAAACTTATACTCTGACCAGTGCTCGGCTTTGATGGGCTTCATCTTTCCGCTGCGCGCTTCTTTAATTGCGGCCAGAACGCGAGGCAGGTCGGCGGGATCGGCGACAGGGACGTTGTGCGCGGGAAGTAGCAGCGTGGCTCCCAGCGCAGACATCTTTTTTATAGAAGCTTCGTAGGCGTCGAGATCGGTTTCCGGACGGAATAGGAAGATTGCTCCGGGATAATACATGTCGCCGGTGAAGAGTAATTTGTTTTGCGCGTCCCACAGCGAGATGGAGTCGGGCGTGTGGCCGGGAGTTGAAATTACCTGCAAGACGCGTCCGCCCAGATCGATCTTTGAGCCGTCGTGGATCCAGTCTGTGATGTGAAACGGTTTCACGCGGTAAGTTTTTGGATTGAAGCCGGCGGGAAGCTCGCCACAGATCGCACCGGGAACAATCTCTTCCTGCGCCGCTGCGATAGTTCCCTTGGCATGTTCACGGGTGAAAGCTGTGTCCATGCCGTAAATCCTGCTGAAACGCCAGTTGTCGCTTACGTGATCATTGTGCGTGTGGGAGTTCATGACGCTGACGGGGAGAGTGGTGAGGCCTTTGACAACTTTTTTGATATCGCTGATGCCCATGCCGGTGTCAAAGAGCAGCGCCTGTTTTTTGCCGACGATCAGGTAGGAGATGATCTCTTCCTGCTGGTGCGGCTCGTAAATGGCGAACAGGCCGGGGCGGATGCGATAGACTTCAAACCATTTGTCTGGAACACTGACGCGTTCCAGCTTGCTATAAGCGGGACGAGGCAGGTCGCGGCACCACTCTGGTTTTGAGTCGGGCTGCGAAGCGAGAAGAGCAAGGAGAATGCCGAGGGCGAGATGCATTGGCCATCCTGACAAACAATATTTTCCCGCCAAGGATAATCGTTTTGACGGGGATCGGGTAAGCGATATCAGGAAATAAAAAAGCGTCCCTTCCCGGGGGACGCCTTTTTTCGGAGGAGGAAGCTCGCTGCTTACTGCTTGGGTTGCGGCGGCGCTTGCTGGTGTTGCTGCTGCTGGAAATGCTGGTCCTGCTGCTGCACCAGGGTGTCGAACTTCTTCTTCTGGTCGTCATTCAGCGCGGTACGGACCTTGTCGATGGTGCCTTGGCGGATGGTGTGGATTTTCTGGATCTTGTCATCGCGGGACATTGAGTTGTCCTGCACCACGTTCATGGCCTGGGTGTGCTGGTCTTCAAGAGCGGTCTTTACCTTGGCCTGCTGGTCAGCGGAAAGGTTCAACTGCTGCGACAGGGATTGCACCTGATCGTCAATGCTGGGACGGCCGGCGGACGACGGGCTCTGCGACTGGGTTGCCGCTCCGGGCTGCTGGCCAGGTTGCGCGCTCTGGTCTTGTCCGGGCTGCGTCTGTGAGGGCTGAGTTGAAGGTTGAGAGGGCTGCATGCCAGGTTGTTGCGGTTGCATGGGTTGCGTAGCTTGGCCGCCTGCTGGGTATTGTGCGAATGCCCCCGATGCGAACAAGAATGTGCAGGAAATGACTGCGGTCCTGATAGTTTTCACGGTTAATGGTCTCCTTAGCGCGTGGTGCGGCCAGTTCTTTTGAGATGCCTGTTTTGGCCGAGAGGAGGGCAGACCAGCTCTGGATAGCGAGAAAGATTTTTGGCAGAGAAGCTGCTTCAGCAGCTCGGGAATTCGGGCAGCAACTCTGGCTCCTCATTTTTCGATCGGCCAATAATAAAGAGAGAAATAAAAAAGGCGTCCGCGGGGCGAACGCCCTTCAGCAAAATTTTTCAGGGCCTTATTTTTGTAAGACCTTATTTATGGTCGTGATTGTGATCGGGCCCCTTGCCGTGCATTCCATTCATCTTGCTTTCCATGTCTTTTACCATGGCATCGAATTTGGGTTTCTGTTCGTCGGTCAGGATATCGCGCACCTTGGCGTGGACCGAGTCATGCATGCTCTTCATCTTGGCGTGCTTGTCATCCATGGACATCGATTTGTCGTTCATCGTGGCCTGCATCTGTTGGTGATTTTCTTCCAGGATGGCTTTGACCTTGGTCTGCTGGTCTGAAGTGAGGTTGAGCTTGGTGGAAAGTTCCTTGACGTGATCGTCAACATTGCCCATGCCGGGCCCCATGCCCATGTGCCCGTGGCCGCCCTGCTTCTGGTCTCCGCTTGGCTGCGCCGGAGGATTTTGTTGCGCGAGCGCCGCCATAGCGAACAGGCAAGCTGCAAGTAAAGCTGTCAGTCGGATCAGTTTCATAAGTGATTCTCCCATTTACTGCTTGAGGACGATTCGATACGCCCGCCGCGGAAATGAGCAGAGCTCATCGGCCGCGCAAAGCCATACCTAATAAGAACACAAATGCGGGCGGATGGGTAATCCGGCGGCGAGAGGACCTGCCGCCGTTGGAGCTAATCGATTCAGAACGAGCGCTGCTTTAGTCGCCAAAACCCTGCTTCTGCATGTATTGCAGCGTGGAGTTCAGACGTTCATAGTCCTGATCACTGAGCGCAATAAAGCGGAAGGGATAAGTGCACGATCCGACCTGCGCCGGCAGAAATTCCACCAGCCCGCTGACCGGCCCGGAGAGCGTATTTACCTTGGCCTCAGCGATGGTGGCGCTGCCGATGCTGCTGGTAAATTCGGCCAGGCCGCCGGTAAGAGAAATTTTCTGCAGCACCGCGGAAACCTGATGGCCGCCGAGGTTGAAGCGAATGGATTCGTTGTTGGGAACTCGTACTCGCGGAGACCGCGTCTTGGTTGCTGTTTGGGGAAAGTGTGGCATGAAGAGATGATCGTCTCTTTACGCCGCACGCGAAAGATTACTGAAGCCTACGCCCTAATTTATGTCGCTGTGCTCCAAACCGCTTGAGTTGGTCGTTGAACTAAAGATTGCTTTGCTCCTGATGCAGGCGGCTCGGCGCGTGGTCGGCCTCGCCGCTTGGTTGCTCAAATAACATGTCACTTCGTTCCAACACCAAGTAGAAGACGCAATGCAACATTCATTAACCTTTGGCCGGAGTTACGTGGGCACATGACAGTCGCCTGCGAGAGGCTACAATGGACGGCGAACTAATTGACTCAAACCAGTGAATCTGCCTATCGACAAACTTTTTTTCCTGATCGATTTTCTGGGCGTGTTTGTGGGCGCGTTTGGCGGAGCACTGGCCGCAGTGCGCGACACACGCTATAAGTACGATCTGGTTGGGGTTACCGGCTTGGCGCTGGTGTCAGCGCTGGGCGGCGGCATAACGCGAGACCTAATCCTGCAAAAAGGCCCGCCGCTGGCGTTTGCCGATGTCCGCTACCTGATCACCGCGCTGGCGGGCGCTGTGATTGGAATGCTGTTTGCGCAAAAGATCGGCAAGAACACGGAGCGGGCTGTCATCTTTATTGACGCTGCAGCGCTCGGGTTGTTTGCGGTGGCCGGGTGCACGCGGGCGCTCAATAACGGAATGACCATCCTTGCGGCATTCCTGCTGGGCGTGACAACGGCCGTGGGCGGAGGATGCATCCGCGACGTGCTGAGCGGGCGCACACCGAAAATTTTTGAACGCGGCGAACTCTACGCGATTGCCGCTGCTTTTGGCGCAGCGATGTTCTTATTGTGTGACGCGCTCAAGCTGCCGCGTGAAGTTTCGACAGTCGTGGGTTCGCTGTGCGGATTTGGGCTGCGATTGCTGGCGTTGCGGTATCACTGGGAGACGCGGTCAATCAGGACGGAGTAGAAGCTTAACCACAAAGGACACGAAGGAACACAAAGGATTAACCGCAAAGGGCGCGAAGGGAACAAAGTTTGCTTAGTGCCGGTCAATTACATAGACTTCAGTGGCGCTTTCCCGAGGTTTCCATCTGGCAACGACTACAGCCGAACAGCACAAGTATCCTTCGCTGAGATTTCTTTTCCTCATGGCTGTAATGATCGCCATGGCCGCGTGCGCATCTGCGCAGGGAATCAAGGTGACACTTCTGGGGACCGGTTCTCCTCTTCCCCGAATGGACCGCTTCGGGCCGAGCATTCTGGTGGAAGCCGGGCAAGAAACGTTGCTCTTTGACTGTGGCCGAGGCGCGGCCCAGCGGCTGAATCAGCTTAAAGTTCCGTTTGCCGACGTAACAGCTTTATTTCTCACTCATCTGCATTCTGACCACACGGTTGGAATTCCGGACGTGTGGCTGACCGGCTGGATACGAGGGCGGAAACTCCCGCTGCGAGTCTGGGGGCCACCGGGCACGAAAAATATGATGACGCACCTGGCCCAGGCCTATGAGTTCGACATACATATCCGGCGCGACGTGGATGAAAAGTTTCCCGGCGCAGCCGTGGAGGTTGTGGCCAAGGACATCGGCGAAGGCGTTGTCTACGAAAGCAACGGTGTGAAGGTAACCGCCTTTACAGTCGATCATGGAGTGGTTAAGCCGGCGCTGGGATATCGTGTGGATTTTGGCGGCCACGCGGTCGTGCTTTCAGGAGATACGCGTTATTCTGAAAACCTGATCCGCTTCTCCCATGGCGCGGATGTCCTGGTCCACGAAGTGATCGATCCGGAAGCGTTTCGCGAGCAGGCCCCATTTCTCAACGCGGAACAAAGGGAGAATGTGATCGCGCATCACACCACCCCAGAGCAGGCCGGGAAGATTTTTACCAAGGTGAAGCCAAAACTTGCGGTGTATTCACACATCGTACCGGGGACCACGCCCAACGTGGTCCGGCTAACACGAACCACCTATTCAGGCCCGCTGGAAATGGGAGAAGACCTGATGGCGATTGAAATTGGGGACAAAGTAGAAGTCCACCGGGCTCAGCCTTGAGTGCTACCATATTTCCGCCCGGTAACGTTTTGCCCTGAATCAGGTCAAAACATAAGTTCCCGGACCAAATACAACTATGAGAAAACTGCTGATCGCTTGCGTACCGTTGGTCGTCCTTACTCTTGTTTCATTTTCCGCTGCGCAATCTGCGCCGCCTGCGCCGACGCTGCCGTATTCGCCCAGCCTGGACGTGAGTTCCATGGACAAGTCGGTCGATCCCTGCGTGGACTTCTACCAATACTCGTGCGGCGGCTGGCAGCAGAAAAACCCGATTCCGCCGGACCAGACTTCATGGGGCGTTTACGGCAAGCTGTACCAGGACAACCTGAATTTTCTGCGCGGCATTCTGGAGCAGGCCGCCGCGACCAAGGCCCAGCGCGATACGGTGACGCAGGAGATCGGCGATTTTTACGCTGCGTGCATGGATGAGCCGGCGGTGGAGAAGCTGGGACTGGGCGCGCTGAAGCCGCAACTGGCGGCGATCGTACAGTTGAAATCGGTAAATGAGCTGGCGCCGGTGGTGGCGCGGATGCAGCTTGACTTGGGCGGCGCGATTTTCTTCGGCAGCAGCGCGCGTCAGGACCCGGACAACTCAGAACAGCAGATTGCCGGAGTGGACCAGGGCGGAATTGGACTGCCGGACCGCGACTATTACACCAAGGATGATCCCAAGTCCAAAGAGACGCGTGAGCGCTACGTGCAACACGTGCAGAAGATATTTGAGTTGCTGGGAGACAAGCCGACGATCGCGAAGGAAAATGCCGACGTGGTGATGCGGATTGAGACGGCGCTGGCCACTGCGTCACTCACGCGGGTGGAGCGGCGCGATCCGTACAAGCGCAAGAACAAGATCAAACTGGCCGATCTGGAGCAGATGGTGCCGAGCTTTGACTGGGCGGCTTACTATCGGACGCTAAAAGCGCCGCAGTTTGAAATTATCAATGCGGCCCCGCCTACGTTTTTCAAAGAGCTGGAAGCGCAACTGAAGGGCGAGCCGATTGGCAACCTGCGCAACTATCTGCGCTTTCATCTGGCCAATGGCTATGCAGCGTATTTGTCTTCCCAGTTTGTGCAGGAGAATTTTGACTTCTACCTGAAATACCTGCGCGGCGCGAAAGAGCTGCAGCCGCGCTGGAAGCGCTGCGTGCAATACACTGACCGCGACCTGGGCGAAGCGCTGGGGCAGGCTTACGTGCGCAAGGTGTTCTCGCCGGAGCTGAAGGCGAGCACGCTGGACATGGTGCGCCGGATAGAAGACGCGATGGCGCAACGGATCGCGCAGTTGGACTGGATGAGTCCGGAAACCAAGGAGCAGGCCATGGCGAAGCTGCATGGCATACGCAACAAGATTGGCTATCCGGAAAAGTGGCGCGACTATAGCTCAGTGAAAATCCTGCGTAATGATTTTCTGGGCGACGTGCAGCGCACGACGGAGTTTGAGCGGCACCGCAACTTCAGCAAGATTGGGCAGCCAGTGGACCACGGCGAATGGGGCATGACGCCGCCAACCGTAAATGCTTACTACAACGGCCAGATGAACGACATCAATTTTCCCGCAGGCGTGTTGCAGCCACCACTCTATGACGCGAAGATGGATGACGCGCCGAACTATGGCAATACTGGCGGAACGATTGGCCACGAGTTGACGCACGGTTTTGACGACCAGGGCGCGAAGTTTGATGCCAAAGGAAACCTGCGCGACTGGTGGACGAAGGAAGATAAACAGAAATTCGAGGAACGCACCAAGTGCGTGGCCGACCAGTACGCGCAATACGTGGTGGTGGATGACCTGCACATTAATAGCCGGTTGACGCTGGGCGAGGACGTGGCTGACCTGGGTGGAGAAATCCTGGGCTATATCGCGTGGAAAGACGCCACCAAAGATAAAGACCTGAAGCCGGTGGACGGGCTGACGCCGGAGCAGCGCTTCTTTATCGGCTTTGCGCAGTGGGATTGCTCGAATACGCGTCCGGAGGAGATGCGGCTGCGCGCGCTGACCGATCCGCATTCACCTTCAAAATACCGCATCAATGGCGTGGTGGTAAACATGCCGGACTTTGCCAATGCGTTTTCCTGCAAAGCGGGCCAGCCGATGGTGAATCCGCCGGAGAAGGTGTGCAAGGTTTGGTAACCAGCGTAGATGTACAGTCAAAAACCTGTACCACGACCGATATCAGCGTCTCGGCTGCCATGACGCGGGTGGGAATTCCGGGAATTCGCCTCCTAAATAAAACGGGAGCGCCGCAGCGCTCCCTCTATTCAGGCTATCGATTGGTTTGACTAGTTGACTTTCTCCAGTGTGGCGGTCAGGTTGACTTCGGAACCTGACATAACGGTCATCTCCCGCCCCCAATCCTTGTAACCGACCATGGTTACCTTGATCATGTGTTTGCCCGGCTTTAATCTCAGCTTGGCGGGAGCATTGCCGACGAATGCGTCATCCACGGAGACCTCGGCCCCAACCGGCGTTGAGACCAAGGCAATCATGGCGTCGGCTTCGGCAGGAGTGATGCTGCTTGAGGCCGCAGCCGCGGCCGCGGTTGCGCTCTGAGGTGAGCCTTCCTGGAATTTCGCCTTTTCCAGTGGAATATTGGAGGCTACATAGGCGGTGATTTCGGTTCCTTTGGGAATGTTGATGTCTTTGCCGTGCATGAAGAGGAACAACGGCGCCGCTGGAAAAAAAACAATACCGGTAGCCACCATGGCGCCGGTCATCGCGCCTACGTGTCCTCCGCCTTTGTTCTCCTTCACTGCGCGCATTGGGACTTTCTCTCCGTCCTTCAGGCGAACGCTGTCGATGTTCACGTCCAGCTTGCCGCCGCGGCCCATGCGCCTTTTGGGCTGCGCCTCGGTAATAGTGGCCCAGGCAATACCGCCGCGCGGGATCACCACGAGTCCGTTCACGCTCACATCTTCCATGACCTCAAAGTCGACCGTGTCGCCCTTTTTGTCGGTACCCGACGAGAGGTTCCGCGTCAGCCGCAGTTTCACCGGCGTTCCATCTTCCAGCCCAAAGCCCGTCAGCGCCGGCGCGGCGGGGGTCCCGGGCTGCGTAGAGCTTTGCGGCTGCGCACCCTGCTGCGGCGCGGCGTCTGCTTTGGGAGCGTCCGGCTTTGATTCCTGGCCGGCTGCCGGGGGCGCGGCCTGCGGCTGTGTTGAAATTTGCTGGTCAGGCGAGCCTGGCGAAGGCGGTTGGTTCTGAGCGATAGCAAACTGTAAGCACAAAAGCACACACAAAACGGCGCGGATGTATCTCATGTGGATATCCCTTGTTCCTAAAAAGGATCAACTCTGGATGGCTGCACTCTAACAAAGCTAGACGAAGCTAGCAAGAGAACTTTCGTGAAGGTAGGTTAAGTTGCTGAAGTTTGCGGAGAATGGAATAATTTTATGATTGGTATAGAGCGTGTGGCACAGCCGCCCTCGACTGTGCGATCTTCAAAGCAGGGAGAAATGTTCTCTCTACTGCTTTCTTCCAAAGCAAGTATGGATCGCTATTCTCCAGAAAATCCTTAAGCCGCGAATTTCGCGAACAAACACGAATCCGCCAGTTTGCATAACCAGCATGCGTTTTGACGGACTGTCGCTAACCTTAAATGACTGAAAGAGGTAGGGTTCCCTCACTGCGCTCGGGATAAAGCAAAGCGCTCGGGATTAAACTTCGAGCGCATGTACAATATGCGTTCCAAATGACTCTGACCATCGTCCAAGCCGGTGATCCCGTCCTGCGCAGGGCTGCGCGGGCGTTGCGGCCGAACGAGATTCGCAGCCGCGAGATCCGCGAACTGATCCAGCAAATGAAAGAGACAATGTATGCCGCGCCGGGCGTAGGGCTGGCCGCGCCGCAGATTGGGCAGGGAATTCAACTGGCGGTGATTGAGGACCGTCCGGAATATATAAAGGACTGGACGCCGGAACAATTGGCGGAGCGCGAACGCCATGTGGTGCCGTTCCAGGTGATCATCAATCCAAAGATCACGCTTCTGGGCGAAGAGCGCATTGAATATTTTGAAGGCTGCCTGAGCCTGAATAACCTGATGGCGCTTACGCCGCGCGCGCGCCGCGTCCGGGTGGAATGTGTGGACGAAAAAGGCGAGGCGAAAGTGATTGAAGCCAGCGGCTGGTATGCGCGCATTCTGCAGCATGAGATCGACCATCTTGGCGGAACGATGTACGTGGACCATATGTATCCGCGCACGCTGATGACGGTGGAAAATTTTACGCAGCACTGGAAGGGCAAGACGCTGCCGGAGCTGCAAAAACAACTACTCGCACCGGAAAAACGGCGATAGGTAACATTGTTTTAGATATTCGAGCTAATCATTTACACTTCCCATTCAAAAATCCATTGAAGGAAACTACATGAACAGGACCGCCTTTCATTTCACCGTCGCCATTATTTTCTTTGCAGCTTGTTCCTCCGGGGCACAAAGACCGGCGGGCCCTTCGCCAGAGGACAGCGCCAATCCAGCGGAACAGGTATTCAAGAATATTCAGGTGCTCAAGGGCACGCCGGCGAACCAGATAGTCCCATCGATGCAGTTCATCGCCAATTCGCTGGGCGTGGAGTGCGATTTCTGTCACGTGCGCGGCGCGTTTGAGAAGGACGACAAGAAGCCGAAGCAGACGGCGCGCCAGATGATCCAGATGCAGATGGCAATCAACCGCGACAACTTCAAGGGCGAGCGCGAGGTGACGTGTTTCTCATGCCATCGCGGTGCGCATGATCCGGTAGGCGTGCCGATCATCTCTGACCAAGAGCCGAAACGGCCAGCGGTCGAAGGACTCATGGTGGCGCCCACGCCCAATGCTGCGGAAAAAATCATTGATCATTACATAGAAGCGGTTGGCGGCGCAGAGGCCATGCAGAAAATCACCAGCCGCGTGGAGAAAGGGACGATCAGTTTCGGTCCGCAACAGCTCCCGGTCGAAGTGCTGGCCAAAGCCCCGAACAAACGCATCTCCCTGGTGCACACGCCGAACGGCGATAACATTACGGCGTTTGACGGCCATGCGGGATGGCTGGGCAATCCGGGCGGAAGGCCACCGCGCGACATGAGCGCGCCGGAAAACGAAGCCATCGGCTTTGACGCCACGTTTTACCTGCCCACGGAACTCAAGAAGATGTTTGCGCAGTTCCGCGTGCGGCCCGCGGCGGACAAGATCGGCGGGCACGACGTGTATCAATTGATCGGAGAGAATCCGGGCAAGCCTCCGATGCGGCTGTTCTTTGATAAAGAGTCAGGCCTGTTGTTGCGCAGTGTTCGCTATGCTGACACGCCGCTGGGCCGCAATCCGACGCAAGTGGATTACGCGGATTATCGCGCCCAGGATGGAATAAAAGTTCCTTTCCAGTGGACCGTTGCGCGACCGCTGGGGCGCTTTACGATTCAGATAACAGAGCTGCAGCAGAACGTGCCGGTGGACGATAAGAAGTTTGAGAAACCTGCTGCTGCGCCGCCAGCTCCGGCGGAAGGAAAGGGGCCGGCGAAGTAGGAACTGCGTTTCCAAAAAATTCTTTACCGCGGTTTTCGCGGATAAAGAGTTCGCCGCAGATTGCAGACCTCCGCCCAGATAAGACAAAACTAATTCATTCATCGACGCCGATCTGCGTAATCTGCCCTGATTTGTATTCCCAACTTGGGTCCAACCTATTGCAAGTAAAGCTCCTATTACCTCAGTAATCTTATCTTCCTTGAACTTCCAACATACACTGCATGGTCATGAGCATTGGACGCCGAATTTGGGTCTTGTTATTGCTGACTGCCGGACTTGCCGCTTCATGTGAAGCGCGGCAGTTGGCTGTCATCGTGGACAAGACGAACAACACGGGCGGTCTTTCAACGGTGGATCTGGCGAAGGTCTTCAAGTTTGACAGCCACAAATGGCCCGATGGCCGTCCGGTGATTCTTGTTCTGCGCGATCCTTCCACGCCTGAGATGAAAACGGCGATTGAGAAGCTCTACCACATGCAGGTGGAGGAATTTAAGTCTCTGCTGGCGGCGCATGCCAGCGGCGTAATCATTGTGCGGTCGGAAGATGAGCTTTTGAAATCCGTGGAAGCCATTCCCGGCGCGGTAGGGCTGGTGGATGTCTACTCCATCAATAGCCGCGTGAACGTTTTGAAAGTTGACGGCAAGCTTCCGCTGGAGCAGGGATATTTTCTGAAGGGCAACTAGCCCAAACCGCGGGACGCACAGAGCGTCACGGCCGGCTGCAAAAAAGTTCAAGGAGTTACAGATGAGGCGGATCAAGGTTTCCACGCTGGCGCTGGTCATGATTTTTGGGCTGCAAGCGTTCGCGCATGAAAGCGCCAATGGCATGCATATTTCCACCAAGTCGCCGCAGGCGCATGTGTTCTTTGAAAAAGGCATACAGAAGATGGAGATGCTGCACACGCAGGACGGCCTGGCTAATTTCCGCAGCGCCGTGCAGGCTGATCCGCAATTCGCCCTGGGCCACATCATGCTCACCTTCTTTTCACAGGACCCGACGGAGCAGGTAGCCGAGCGCGAAAAAGCGCTGGCCACGCGCGCTTCCGCCGGTCCGGAAGAAAAATTGATCATTGACTGGCTGGCCAACGCAAGCCAGGCCAACTGGGTCCCCGCGATCCAGGCCATGAATGAAGCGCTCAGCGGCTATCCCCACGACAAGCATCTGCACTGGCTGGCCGGATGGTGGCTGCAACTTGACCGCAGCCAGACGCAGCGCGCCATCGCCATGTTTGAGCAGACCATGAAGATCGATCCCCAGTTTGCCGACGCCTATAACGAAGCCGCGTATTGCTACGCGCGGCAGAACAACTTTGACAAGGCTTTTGCCGACATCAAGCGCTACACCGAACTCGTTCCCAATGAGCCCAACCCGCAGGATTCTTTCGCGGAAATCTCGCGCATGTCCGGGCGCTTTGAAGATGCGCTCACGCACTACCGCATGTCACTCAAGATCGATCCCAGCTTCCATGAATCACAGCTTGGCCTGGGCGATACTTACGCGCTGATGGGTGACCAGCAAAAAGCCCGCGCAGAATATGCCAAAGCCATTGAAGTTGCGTCGCCGGTGCAGAAAGTTTTGTGGTCATTGCAGGTGGCCGCAACGTATGTCCGTGAAGGCGACCTGGCCAATGCAGACAAGGCTTTTACCGCTGTAGCCGAGCAGGCGCATGCCAAGGATTTCGTCAATATAGAAGCTGAAGCATATCGCAGCATGTCCTTGTATCAGCTTGAGGGCGCTGCGTCGCTGGCTTTGCTGGCCAAGGCTGAAGCTGCTCTCCATGAAGTGCATAAAGTTCCGCAATCGTTGCTCAATCAGGAACTGGCCCAGGTGCTGCGTACCCGCGTGGAGCGCGCCCTGGCGGATAACAACTCCGAGCTGGCCGCGGCCACGCTCAAGCAACTGCAAACGCTTTCCGAGGCTAATGACGCTGACGGCATTATCGCCGGAGCATTTCATGGCGCCGCCGGCACTATGGCGCTGACGGAAGGCAAATTTGCCGACGCCGTGAACCATCTGGAAGAAGACGAGTCCAACGCCATCTCCATGCGCGCCCTGATTGCCGCCTATACCAAGAACGGACAGCAGGGCAACGCCACTCGACTGGCCGCCAAGCTGGCCGCGCTGAACGTTCCGCTGATCGAGCAGGCAGTTGTGGTCCCGGAATTCCGCAAGCAGCGCGCCGCCATGGCGTCAAAGTCGAATCCGGCGCTGGATCCGCGAGCAAAATATCGCTAAGACGCAAGCAGTCAGCACTCCGAGTTTAGCGACTAGCCAAACCTGGTAACGAACTACGGGTTTGGCTGTTGAGTTTGATCAGAGCTGCACAGCTTGAGGCAAAAAACCACCATGACACGATCCCACCTGCTGCCTGTCATCCTACTGTTGTCTGCCGTGACCGTGGCCCGTGCCGCGGAGCTGGAGATTACCACTAAGTCGCCGCAGGCGCGCACCGCCTTTAAAGGCGGAATCGCAAAAATGGAAACGCTGCATTGGGAGCCGGCGCTGGAAAGCTGGCGCACGGCGGCCAAGGCCGATCCTGACTTCGCGCTGGCGCACGCATTCCTGGCCATGCTCTCGCGCGATCCGGTGGAGCAGGTTGCGGAGCGCGACAAGGCTCTGGCATCGCGAAAATCCGCTGGACCGGAAGAGCAACTCATTGTTGACTGGGTAGCAAACGCCAGCCAGGGCCGCTGGATACCGGCCATACAGGCCATGAATGAGGCCCTGCGTGAGTATCCGCGCGACAAGCACCTCGCGTGGCTGGCCGGGCTGTGGCTCACCAACCAGCGCCAGTCTGAGCACGCCATCAAGATGTTTGAACGCGCCACCAAAATCGATCCCCATTTTGCCGATCCATGGAACCAGGCGGCGTACTGCTATGCGCGCCTGCGTAATTTCGATAAAGCATTTAGCTACATGAAGCGCTATACCGAGCTTCTGCCGCAGGAAGCGAACCCAATGGATTCGCTGGCCGAGATTTCGCGCATGGCCGGACGCTTCGACGATGCTCTGAAGTATTACCATGAATCGCTCAAGCTCGATCCCACGTTCGTCGAATCGCAGGCCGGACTGGGCGACACCTACGCTCTGATGGGAGACCAGGCGCGTGCCCGTGCCCAGTACGCTGTCGCCATCCAGAAGGCCTCCACGCGCGTCCAGAGCGTGACGTTTGCCTTGCAGTCCGCTGCAACATACGCCCGCGAACAGGATTTCACCCAGGCCGACGCGGCCTTTGAGGAAGCGGCGCAGCAGGCACACGGCAAAGACCTGGGCACGCTGGAAGCTGAAGCCTGGCGCATGATGTCGGTCTACCAGAAAGACAATGCGCGCGCCATGGAGCTGCTGGCAAAAGCCGAGGCTGTGCTGCATGAAAAACACAGCATGTCCGCCACCATGCGCGAGCAGGAACTGGCGATTATTCTCCGCACACGCTCCGGACGCGCCGTCCACGATGGCAGCATGAAAGCGGCCCAGCTTGCATTGCGCCAACTGGAGAAGCTGGCGGCCGCCAACAACAGCGGACAGGTCCAATTCTCCTGGCACGGCGCCGCCGGAGCGGTGCTGCTGGCCCGCGGCAAGTATGAAGAAGCCATCACCAATCTCGCCGAGGACGATAAAAATCCTTTCTCCATGCAGCGCCTGATCGTTGCTTACAAGAAAACCGGCGCCAGGGACGAAGCTGCGCGCATGTCGCAAAAGCTTTCCCGCTACTACGAGCCGACCATCGAGCAGGCCGTGGTTGTCCCAGAATTTAATAAGGGCCTGGTGGCAATGGGGGACAAGAATTAGCACTCAGCCTTCAGCAGTCAGACCAAACTAGAGACATTCCAAAGACGTTAAGCAGATTTCCCGCCGCAAGGCGGGATTTTTTGCATGTGGCGTCGGAACTCTATACCCGTGTGCGCAGGCACTTCTGCCTGTGTCCGATTCCGGCTGTTTCCCCGCGTCTCAGCGCCTCCGCGTGAGCTTCTGGTTTTTCCAATGTACTAATCATCTGATTAACCGATCAGTCCTAGCTGCTTCACAATCTTGCTCAGTTCCAGCACCTGCAGGTTCGGTGGGCAGTTCTTCCAGTCATGGCGCCAGCAGACGATCAAATCGCATTGCCGCGCGTCGTGACCGTGCCGCCTGAAACTGCTGCTTAGGTATTCCACCTCGATTCGCACAGGCTGCCACCGCCCCGGCTGTACTTCCATCCTGGCCAGCAGGTCGGGAAAGGCCGCCTGGACCGCGTCCACAATAAAACCCAGCTGGCGGCTTAGCATGGAAAAGAGCACAAGAACTCCCATTTCGTTCACCGGTTCATGTGCCAGCCCTGGCAACTGTGTGGGGGCGCCCATCAGTGGGCGGTCGTGGAGCATGCGCCGCGGAAACAAGGCGCCGGTGATCCATTGCAACCCGGTAGGCGCCAGCTCAGCCAGAAAGACCGCAAGCATCGTCGCGGTGACACGTTTTTTGCCCCACAAGGGCGGCGGAAGAACTGTTGCCATGGCGGCAATCTCTTTGGGTTCAGTTTCTCTGGGGTCACTCTCTCTGGGGTCACTCTCTCTGGGGTCACTCTCTTTGGGGTCACTCTCTTTAGGGCCAATCTCTTTGGCTTGCCCCATCTCATCGCCCGCCGCAAGTTGGCGCATTTCCACCCCCGCTGCCGGCGGATGGGGTTCCAGTCGCGTTCTTACGCTCTTCCTTTTTCTTACCTCGGCCTCGGCGGCCAATCTCACGGCTTCGCGCCTCTCCGCCAGCCGGCCGCATTTGCCGCAGGTGGGCATGGGCCCCTCTCGGACCATCTCCAACACGTCCGTCCAATCGCCCGCCAGTCCGCCGGAAGCCACAAACCGGGAAAACGCTGCTGGGACTCCTGCCCAGCTTTGAAAGCTTGTGGTAAAGCAGCAGCGTGAGTAGCCTCCCGCACGCTCATACTCAGTGTTGGAGGGCACGCGGCCAAGCTTGCGTACCACCCTTCCCCAGTCCTCCAGCAGGATTGCCGCTTCCACTCTCACTCCAGCTTGGTGTGGCTTTACGCCGGCCGCGAATACAGCGGCGCGATAAGTGCCAAAACGCCTTGCCACCTGGGAAGCGGTAATACCGCTCAGCTGTCTTAACTCTCTGCCACTCGGCCCATGGTCCAGCCTGCGTGCCGCCGACTGAATAGCTGAGATGATCAACTCTTTAGTCAGGAACTTGGCGGCTAATCGTTTGATAGTGCGGGTTTTGGCGATGATTGGTTTGGCTTTGGTTTTGGCGGAATGCAGCGTGGTTTTTGGCATCGTCTAAGACCTCGGCAGGAAGAGACTCGTGGTTGAAAACAGACACAACTCTCCCCTGAATTTGATCGGTTCTTTTTGAAAAACACGTTGCAGGACGCCCAGATAGCCCGTCGGCGCAAACGGGCTAGTCATTTTATAGCACGAATAAAGAACGAATGCAACTACTTTTTTTGTTCCCTGTTCCACGATTGCCGTCGCCCTGGTCCCTTCATGCCCATTCAGATCCGTGAAAATCAGTGTCATCAGTGGAATCAGCGGTAAGGTTTTTCCCCGTGCAGACCAGCCGCGCAAAAATCGCGGCGCAACAAACCGTCATCCTGAATGAGCGGCAAAAGCCGGGAATGCATCCTCTTCGGGCCTCCGTATCGCGCCGCCTCTTGCACAAAAAACAAGGGACACCCGGGCGAAGCGCCCGCGCGCGAAGGCGCCCCATCCTTACCTAGTACGCCAAGGCAGTGCTCAGGACTTCACGATGCGATAAAATCCTGCTAGACATCAAGTCCATTCTTATGCCATTTAGTGTTACGACAAAAACCGAAATGTTTGTTCGGAGTGGCCGACTCTGCTGTCTATGCCTTAAGCAGTGTGGTACGAATATGGAAGCTGCTCACATCATTGCCGAATCAAAGGGTGGCTCTAATGAGGCAGATAATGGTATCCCAGTCTGTTTTGATTGCCATCAAGAGATGGGATCTTACAACGATCAGCATCCCAAGGGGAACAAACTTCGCGATGAAGAGTTGAAGGCTCGTCGAGATCACATTTATCGACTCGTAGAGACAGGTGTGATCTATGCGCAGATTATCGCAACACGCGCTCGCTCAGGAGCTACTGATAATGCGAAGCCGGATCTTATTGAACCTTCAGCTTTTCCTGATGGATCTGCTGAAGCAAAGCGATTCCTGTCAATTCTCTTGTCTCCAACCGGCCTGCCTGATGCATCTGCGCGCAAGCTAAAGCTCTTCAATGAACAGGATCGAGCTTGGATATTGGATCAGCTGCTAGCTAAAGCCGAAGAGAGCGCTCAGGCTATTTCGGTTATCTGCCCTATCATGCAGAGCCCGACATTCCCACAGAGCCAGGCGATACTCCTGTTGGAACATTTAGTACGTGCCGTCACACTTTATGGCAATGTAGCCTCAAAGGCCGAGTTGCTTCGAGCTTGCTCCAATGAGTTGTTATCTACTATTTACGAGGGTCTTCGTGTGGCATTCTTTGATGACATCATTTGCATTGCCCAAAAAGATCAATTTGATGAAGTAAATGAGATTGTCCCAGCTTTGGTCGGTCATATAAGCGCGATTCCAGAAGAGCTACATAAAGAATATGTCATGATGCTTCTCGATCAAGCCAGATCGAATTCCTACAAGGGAGCACCTGCAGCTAGACGCGCTCTTATGGATCTGCCCGACAGCGTTGCAAAGTCTGGCATGGATGCAATGGACTCAAAATTCCTCACTTGGAACTCGCGATACGACCATGTGAAACGCTTTGTGACCCAATACAAACATCTTGCAAATCCCAATCAAACCGACCTATTGAATGATTTGATAACCCTTTCTGATAAGAAGTTTTTTGAGAAATACATGAGCGACGATTAAAAAAGTATTTTTTAAAGAATAGCCGACTCTCATATGATTGCCGGTATGTGCCTGATGCAGATTGCTAATCTGGCTCCCTTTACATAATGACAAGAATGCGCAATGACACTCGAGCAGCTCGTAAATGATTTTGCAATTCGATCTTTTCGTGATCAGGGAGATGAAGACTATATTTCTGCTAGGTTGGCGTGTCGCGCCGCTTTACCGAGTGTTTTTCTTTGGGCATGTCAGCAAACTATAGAGAAATATTTGAAGTGCATTCTTCTGCTGAATCGTATTCCGGCAATACGTGTCAAACATGATCTCGGCGCTGCTCTAACCACCATCAATCATTCTGGTAAACTGACCGTCATTCTGACTCCCCCAACTCAGGACTTTATCAAACAAATCGATACCTTCGGAAGGTTCAGATATTTCGAAATTCCCAACTTTGCGTCTGGTACACAGATTATCGCGCTGGACCGCGCTGCTTGGGAACTTCGCCGGTATTGCACATTTTCTCTTGCTCAAAGGCAAATTGTAATTACCGATGGACAACCCGTACCAAAAGTTCGGCTAGTCGGTGGGTTTCTTGAGCAAATAATTGATGACAATGAGAATCCAGCACGGGAGCCGTTGCTTTGGCAAAATGCATTTTTCGGAAGGAGAAGAAGAAGCCGGGTTTCCGTCTATACTTGGTCGAAAATGAAAAATTCTCCGCTTTATTTACATCCAGAGATTTTAGATGAGGTTTTAAAATATGTTTTTTTACCCAAGGATGTCATCACCGTGTATCGATCCCATAAGGTATCCAAGAATCCCTAACGCCGGTTTGGCGGCCCAAACCAACCGAGCATTAAGCCGCAGGGGCTAAAAGCTCGGATTGATTGTGTCTTTACGGTATAGCTGAAGCCGGTGCCCTTGATACAAACCGGTGAAGGAGTGGCTTGGCACTTTTTAAAAATAAAGGCATTCGCACCATTAAGCAGATTTCCCGCTGCAAGGCAGGCTTTTCTTCTCCACGCCTCCGTGGTAGGTTTGCTTTCCTGATCTCTGCAACGTCCTCTGTGTTCCTTTGTGTCCTTTGTGGTTAAAGATTTTGATTTTTTTGCCTTGTCACTATCTCTTTCGCGTTGAGCTGAGCGGGCCTGAAACATATCCTGCATGAAACGGCCCTCTTGGGCGTTCTTCCCAGGAGGCAGGGACAACTCCGTCTGGCTGCGTGCTGGCTGCTGATTGCTGCCGTAATTTCATGTATCCTTTACTATCTTTTCAATTGCAGGCTTAGGAGACTCAATGAGGGCAGGGAAGTTGAAGGCCTTTTACGGCGGAATAGCGTTTTTAGCGGTCTGTGCGGCCGGCTTTTTGAGCGGATGCGCCAGCGGGCACAAGCAGTTTGTGTATGTAACGGGCCCGGGGACGAATGAGACGTTTGAGTTCCGCGCACAATCCGATGGATCGCTGGTGCCTTTGGGGACGCCGAATTTCCCTGTCGGGTCGAATCCGGTGGCGCTGGCCCCGCATACTTCCGGCGACTTCCTTTATATAGCCGACTTTTCCGGCAATGACGTGACCCTGCTGGATATTAACCAGAGCAACGGTAATCTTTCTGTCCCGGTAAGCACCAGCATTGTTTCTCCGGTGAACCCGGCCAATATTTTTGCCACCGATAAAGGACCAGTTTCCCTGGCCATGTCGCCGGCGTCACCTTTTCTATATGCGGTGAACCAGACAGCCGGCAATGTGACGGGTTACACAGTGGACCCGGGCAGTGGAAGCCTGGGCGTTATCCAGGGTACGACGAGTTCGCCGGCTTCGCCGTTCCCGATCCAGCCGGTGTCGCATCCTTCTGCTGTGGCGATTGCGCCCGCGGGCAACTTCCTGTTTGTGGCGAATGGCACGGAAGGGACCATTGCTGTTTTTAGTATCGGCGGAAATGGAGCGCTGGCGCAGGCAGGATTGCCGGTATCAGTGGGTGCGGGCGCCACGCCGGCTTCAATCGCAGTGGAACACTCCGGCCGCTTTCTTTATGTGACGGATTCAGCCAACAACGCGGTTGTGGGATTTGCCATTCAGGGCAATGGAACGCTGACTCCGATCAGCGGCTCGCCTTTTGCCACTGGTTTAACGCCGCTTGGGCTTGGCATTGATCCGCAGGGAGCGCTCCTGTTTGTGGCCAACAGCGGATCGAATAACGTTTCTGCCTTTGCGATTGATTCCAGCACCGGCGCGCTGGGCGCGGTGAACGGATCTCCCTTCCCCACCGGCGGCGTTGGACCTTCAGCCGTTGCCGTGGACTCAGATACGAATTTTGTCTATGTAACGGAGCAGACGAGTCATGACATTGCGGCGTTTGCGATTGCCTCGAACGGCGCGCTGGGGGCGGTGAAGGGATCGCCGTTTGGCGTGGCCACCTCAGCCAGGGCAATTACCGTGGTGCGGCGATAGAGAGCGCGGCGATAGAGACTTGTGTGATCGGCTAAAGAGGTTGCGGAAAAAGTGTCCTTGATGAAGACAAGTGTCAGGGCACGGACTTTAGTCGTGCCGTAAGTGCTTCAAAATAATCCGGGCTTTAGCCCGTGGAAAAATAAAATAGCGGATTGAAACTGCGGCGGCACTGCGCTGCGAAAACCGCTGAAATCAATGCCTGGAGCGGTCTCTACCGCGAGTGCAATTCAGGCTATGCACTGTTGGTGCTTGTGCCCGATTTTCAAACCGTGCTAAACAAGCCAGTACGATGGAATCAGTGTACGAGGGCGCAGCAGAGGTTAGCCAAGTTGAGCTAACGCCGCAGGACCAGCTCCGTCTGCAATGGCAGCAACAGCCGGGAGCAATCCCGTTGCTGCGCCAGAAAAACGTGATTGACCAGAATGCCGAGCTTCTGCCTTTTGCCGCTGTTGCCGGACTGCGCGGCTGGATTTCTCCTGGCATGTTTGCGTTGCAAGGCCTGGTGCTGATCGCAGTCATCGCCGCGGGCATGAACTGGCTCGCGACCCGCCATTCCGGCAAGCTGGAAGAAGAAATCACCGCATTGCAGTCCAGCTCAAAGATAGAGATCAAGCGCCAGGAAGAAATTATTTCAGCCACGCAGGCTGAGATCAGGAGAATTTCCAGTTCGCCGAACTCGACTTTTAAGCTGCACATTTCCGCAACGCCGCTCAGCCGCGAGCAGGCGCTTACGGCATTGAAAAGTTCGCTGGAAGAATCGCGCAGCTCTGAGGAGCAGTACAAGGAAAAAATGGCGGCGCGGGAGCGTAACCTTCGCGCGCGGCAGAGCACAATGGCAATTGTGAATTCAGGCAGCCCGCTGATATTTTCTCTGGCGCTGTTTCTGGCCGCGGGTCTGTTCAGCCAGGGTGCGCAAAAAGAGTTTCCGCGCAATCGCCACGCGCGCAATTTGGCTGACTATTATCTTTACTTCATCACTGCGGAGGGCCTTTGGCCCAACCTGGTGTTGCTGGCATTTTTGTTTGTGGCGCTCAGCGGCAGTGATTATGGCTTTGACGGACTTTTCTCCAGCGTGGGCCCGCTCTTCTGGGTAGTTTTCTGGATCGGCTTTTATGGTCTGCTGCTGCACTTGTTTGTGATGACGGCTCGCGGCCTCTATCGCGCCATGCAGGCGCGTCCGCCTGAGGCTGAGTGGGGCTTCGATAATCGATTGC
The DNA here is from genome assembly GCA_020072645.1 of Terriglobia bacterium. Taxonomy (NCBI): domain Bacteria; kingdom Pseudomonadati; phylum Acidobacteriota; class Terriglobia; species Terriglobia bacterium. The sequence goes on along the minus strand of JAIQGK010000014.1, from coordinate 122,743 downwards.
TCTTCCGCATCCATAATAGTGTTTTTATCGTTTTTGCCGGACTGGAAGCCGTGTTTCTCGCGCTGTGCTATGCGTTTTATTTTTTGCAGAGCCACGCGGCGTAGGCCGAAAGTAGCCGCTTAGGAAAAGTGAATAAACTCGAATCTTGTTCTCTATTACTTCAGATTCGTGCTTTTTCGCGTTCATTCGCGGCTAAAATTTCTTCCACCGTCCTTCATGTCCGTTGTGGTTAGAGTTCTTCCGCCGCCGTTTGCAGCAACTCCCACGCTTCCTGCACATCGCGCCAACTGGTTTCCAGATGGCCAATCGCCAGCCGCAGCGTGAGTTTTCCGTTCAACACAGTGCTGGCAATGAACATACGGCCTGAAGCGTTTACTTTTTCCAGGATCGCGCGGTTCTCATCGTCAGAGCCTTTATAGCGGAAGCAGACAACAGACAGCGGCGTCGGCGCAACGCGCTCAAATTTCGGATGCGCGTCCACCAGCGCGGCAAAATCCTGGGCCCATTGAATGTGCGAGCGCAAAATGGTTTCAATGCGTTCGCGCCCAAAGTAACGCATCACAAACCACAGCTTCAGCGCGCGGAAACGATGTCCCAGCGGAACGCCGTAATCCATGAGGTTATGCGCGCGCGGATCGTCCTGCGTCTTCAAGTAATCCGGCGTAAGGGAAAACGCTCGCCGCAGAATGTCCGGCCTGCGCGTGTAAAACGCGCTCAGGTCAATGGGCGTAAAGAGCCACTTGTGGGCGTTGAATACCAGAGAATGCGCGCGCTCCACTCCCGCCATAATGTGCCGCTGCTCCGGCAGGATTGCCGCGGCGCCAGCGTAAGCGGCGTCCACATGCAGCCACAGGCCGTGCTTCTCCGCGACATCCGCAATCTGCGGCACAGGATCAACGCTGGTGGTGGAAGTTGTGCCCACGGTTGCAACCACGCAGAACGGCCGCTTGCCCGCGCGTTTGTCTTCCTCGACCATCTCTGCCAACGCGTCGGCGCGCATACGAAACTCCGCGTCCGACGGCACCTTGCGAATGTTCTTCTGGCCCACGCCCACGGCAATCGCGCCTTTCTCAATTGACATGTGCGACTGCTCAGATGTGTACAGCACCATGTCGTTGCGGCTTCCCGCCGTTCGCGCTTCCGGATCGACCAACTCACGCGCGCACACCACCGCATGCATGCTGCTGGTGGAAGCCGTGTCGTAGACAATGCCAAACCATCCTTCAGGGAGGCCGATCCATTGCCCCAACCAATCGAGCGCGCGCTGTTCCAGTTCCGCTACAGCAGGAGAAGTCTTCCAGTGCAGCCCGTTGGTGTTGAGCGCCGCAGCCAGCATCTCGCCCAGGATCGCCGGCGTGGAACCGGTGCAGGCAAAGTAAGCAAAAAAGCGCGGATGGTTCCACTGCGTTACCGCCGGCATCACCAGCCGGTCGAAGTCGCGGAGGATCGCGTCAAACGTCTCGCCTTTTTCCGGCGCCGACTTCGGCAGAGCATCCAGCAGATCGCCCGGTTTGGTCTGCGCCAGCACCGGCATTTCAGAAACGTTGTTCAGGTACTCGGCAATCCGGTCCACGGTCTCGTGCCCCGCTCGCCGAAAATCTTCTACATACGCCTGCCACTCGGTGTTTTGCTGCGCCGCTGCCGCATCTTTAGAATCAATGGTTTTGCTCATAATTTAGCCCTTAGCTTTTAGCCGTTAGCCTTTGATCTCTGGCCTGAATCTTGATCTTTCCTCTGGATGTTGAGTGCCACCGTTCTGGCTAAAGCCCAAAAGCTAATGGCTAAAAGCTGTTTTTTACATTAACTTTCTTGACAACACCCAAAAATCTAGACTACTATCCGCTGAGCATGCACGCCAGCCGATTTACTTTCGCGTTTACTTACCGCTACCACTTTACGGGTAGCGGCCACGCGGATCTGTGCTGACAAATGCAATAAGAAGTTAGTCATCATAAATCACCGTAAGCCGCGATCCCCAAGGGGTCGCGGTTTTTGCTTTCGGGGGTTGGTCAGTTTGAAAACTGACCAACAGCCAGTATCAGCGTCTAGCGATTCGCTTTGCGGGGTCCCCAACGCGCGCGGTTTTTGCGCGTGGTGGGGCAGGAATCGCGGGCCTTTAGGCAGACGTTCATCGCGTAGCTGGGGTGGCGTAGCGATGAACCTCAGTTAACAAGCTGATACCACCTCTTGCTTTTAGGAGCTTCTATGGATTTGCCAAGCATTACCGGCGACAAAACGCTTGACGACTGGCGCCGCCAGATTGACGCGCTCGATGCCGAGCTGCTTCGTCTGCTCAACCAGCGCGCCGCCATCGCCTGTGAAATTGCCTCGATCAAGGTTGCCTCGGGCTTGCCCGCATACGACGGCAATCGTGAGCGCCAGGTGCTGGCCCGCGTGGTGGAAAAGAATAACGGCCCACTCGACCAGCAAAGCGTCACCGACATTTTCTCCGGGATCATCCGCGAAACGCGCCGCCTGGGCACCCAGCGCATGGAGGAACAAACGGGAGATCCGGCAAGAGTCAAGCCTTCACAGCTTGGTACGTAACGACTTTTAAATTTTTCGAGGGGGCAACAAACAGAGTTTGCAGCAACAGATTTCTGGCTAATTACCAAGTACTAAATACTAAGTACCAAATGCTTTTACAGGAGTTTTCTCATGGTCATCAATATGGCGGCAGGTTCGTCTGAAGCGGAACTTCAACACGTAATTGAACGGGTCATCGAATGCGGTTTTCAGCCGCATGTCACGCGTGGATCGGAGCGCGCCATTGTGGCCGCGGTCGGCTCCGGCGGCAACCGCATCGCCCTGGAAGCGCTCAAGGCCGCGCCGGGCGTGGAAGACGTTGTGCCTATTGCGCATCCGTTCAAGCTGGTGAGCAAGCAAACCAAGAGCGGACGCACCCAGGTTGACGTGGGCGGCGTGATCATCGGCGGCGAAGAAGCTGTGGTGATCGCCGGGCCATGCTCAGTGGAATCGCACGAGCAGCTTTTCTCCACCGCGCGCGCCATCAAGGCCGCCGGCGCAACGCTGCTGCGCGGCGGCGCTTACAAGCCGCGCACTTCGCCCTATGATTTTCAGGGTCTGGGCATTGAGGCGCTGCGCCTGCTGCGTGAAGTCCGTGAAGAAGTTGGGCTACCCGTGGTCACCGAGGTAATGAGCACCAATGATATTCAGCTCATCTGTGACCATGCCGATATGCTTCAGGTGGGCGCGCGCAACATGCAGAATTACGATCTGCTGCGCCAGCTCGCCAAGGCCAAAAAGCCTATTCTGCTCAAGCGTGGCCCATCCGCCAGCGTAAAAGAGTGGCTGCTGGCCGCAGAATATCTTCTGGCTGGCGGCAATGACAATGTTGTGCTCTGTGAGCGCGGCATCAAGACCTTTGAGAGCGAAATGACGCGCAACACGCTCGACCTTGCCGCCGTTGCGCTGGTGCGCGAGCTCTCGCATCTACCGGTGATCGCTGACCCATCACATGGTACCGGCAAACGCGAGCTGATTGCCCCCGCCAGCCGCGCCGCTCTCGCTATCGGCGCCGATGGTTTGATTATTGAAGTGCATCCCTGTCCGGAGCGGGCTCTCTCCGATGGAGCGCAGTCGCTCAACCTCGAAGAATTCGCGCGGCTGATGAAAGGTCTGTGCGCGCCGATTCGGAGCGTGGCGATGGCAACCCCGTTGGCGACGGCAAACGGCAGATAGCCTAAGACCGCTGACTTCCTAGCGGACATGGTTCAGCGGTTTTATCTGCAACATGAATGGCCCCGACAAAAAATCGTCGACAGCCGGGAATGGATCCGCATGATTATCAGATCGTGCCGCTCGGCTGTTCGGTGATCGTCTTAGAAGCACATGGGCTGCTAGACAGTTCTATAAGTGTTCTTAATGCCCACTCGCCCCCGTCCCGAAATCCATGTCCGGAGTGCCGTCTTCGTGTGCTCCCCGATCTGGGCCCACACCGAAGAAGCCATCGTTAAAGTTCGGGATTATTACGCCATCGTCGTAGCCGTGAGTTCCCGGCACCAGACGGTATTTGCCGGTCCAGTACGCTGACCAGCCATTGCCGGTTTGGTATTGCGGAGTGGTGGCGGCGAAGCCGTTGGCTTCACTCATGACGCCGTTGCTCAGGTCGTAGTCAAGATCATTACCTGAAGCCGTGCTGTTGAAGGTGAAAGCTCCCCAGTTGGATTTCCAGACTTCAAACACGTTGTTCCTGCTCACGGTGTTTTCCAGCGGAGTGCTTGAACCTGTGTCTTCAACGCCTGTGCCTGCGCCCAGCGGATTAGGGCCTGTGGCTGAAGTTTCAGAAGTATAAGGTGGTTGCAGGGAAGTATTGTGGTAGAGGTATCTGCGGCCGCCGTCATAGCTACCAATTCCACCAGACTTCATCATGGAGTCGCGCCCGCCGCCATTGCAGGTCTCATTACCCCACGGATCGTCCAGGCACTCGCGCTGGCGGTTGTAAACATTTCTCCAGACGTACACCGGTCCTATATAGGTCGGCGTGGTAGAGATGGCCGACGCGCCGCCATAATCAAAGTAATTTTTCCAGACGCGGTTATTCGTGCCGTCGCCGTCCGTCTCCAGACCATCGTCAAAATAATTCATCACGGCATTCTTGTAGATATCCACGTCCGGCCCAATGCCCTGCTGGTCGCAGTTCGTGCCGATGCTGTTGCATCCGCCCATGACCAGTCCGTCTTCATGGTAGTGGTTGAGATCAGGCGGGCCACCCAGAACTCCGTTGGTGGTGGAGTAAGCCTCGTTGTAGCGGATCACAATCTGGCCTCCGGTTGGATACATTGTGATGGGCGCTGTGCCTGCGGGATGCTGCCCTCCATCCCAGGGATTGGCCCCGAATGCCGGATTATGGATCTTTGAATGTTGAATGACGATGCGCTTGGTGTTGAGCACCGGACCGTAACTCTGGTCCGGAAATTTGATGCCGGCATCTTCATTGCATGCGCGGTCCCCGGTTAGGCCCGCGCCCAGCGCTACGCCGCAATCGCGGCCGTACCCGGTAATCTCCACGCCATCAATCACAATGTCGTGCGAACCGGGATCAATAAAGATGCCCGATTCGCCACCCACGACCTTAAGGCCTTTCAGGATGATATAGCTTCCTGAAATGACCACTGGGAAGAAGTTGCTGGAGTTACTGGTTTGCGCCACCGCATTTGCGCCGGTGAAGTCATAGACTGTATAACCGGACGCAGTCCCGGACTGGTTGGCCAGGAGCACCTGCTGGCGCGACGATCCGCTGCGCGAGCCCTGATAGGAAGAACTGGTCGTGGTAGTGTTTGTGCCGGTCCAGGGTGTCAGTGTTGTGCCTGCAGGGAAAGTTTCGCTCCACGTGGAAGGACAATCACTCTGCCCATCGGAAATATGATTGAGCCAGGTGGCGGAACTGTAGCTCGCGCCCGTGCCGACCTCGAAGACGTACTGAGTTGCGGGCTCCAGATTCACCACGCTTCCGCGTCCGCGGTAAGGATGCAAGGGCTGGCCGCTGCTGTCATTACGGCTGTCATACCAGAGCGGGTGGCCCTGGTTCCATGTGAATCCGGGCGCGATGGGATCGGCAGTCGCCAGCCGGTAGCGGACGAAAATTTGGTCGCCGCTGGGCGCATTCGCTGGATTGTAGTAGAGGCTCATGCTGTTGAAAGTGGCGATGGCAATTCCACCGGCCGGCAGCGGAGAGTTCACACATGTTCCGGAGGTGACGGTCTGATAAGTAATGGTCAGCTTGGGACGCAATGCGGGAAAGTTAGTATTGTCTTTTGAGTTGAAGTCTTTGTATTGGTCGATGGCGCTGCTGCTCACCTGGGTAAGCAGCCATCCATTATTGGCTGTGCCAGTGGAGAAAGCCTGCACTCCGGACGTTACATCAATGTTGAGCCAGCAGGCCGCCGGATAAGGCGCAGCCGTACAGTTATTGACAGCCGCATCGGCAATTGAGCCCTGTCCATCGGCGCTGCTCACAACATCTGTCCCTACGCCGCCCGCGCCGGGAACTGTCCATGCAGTGCCGGTGCCGGTGGTGTTCCACGTGACTCCTGTTTCTGTCCAGTTTCTCAGCAGCCGTGTGGCCTGAATGACGGCATCTGGCCCGTTGTACTTATAAAGCGACAATGTTGCTGAAGTGATGGTGACACCGTTCGGGACCGGCCCGCCTTCAGAAGCGAAGATGGCAAAGCGGATCACAGTGCGGTCAGTGTTTTCATTGCGAATGTCGAGGTCACTGATCGTGCCTTGATTGAGGTTGGCCCCGCTGGAGTAAAGGATCCAGTCGTCAGTTGTTCCCGCGTAACTGTTTGTTCCGTTTTGAAGCGTGACGGTGGTCTGGGCGAAAGCGCAAGGCGCAAGCAACAACAAGAGCGCCATGAAGGCAGCGGCGCCAGCCAGAGAGACTGAAAAGTTTGATGTGGTATGTGATTGCGGATAGAAAAAATGCCCTGCAACAGTACGCAAGCGCACGAGCGCCTCCTTGATGCGTGAATGAACAGGGGAACAGGTGGGTTGACGTTCGAAGACACCTTGCGGCGCTTGCTGGAATCTTTCAAATCTTGCCGGAGAACAAAAGCTGCTGGTTGCTCCGCGATAGTCCTGTGCTTAGGAGCATACAAAGTTCCATTAGGTTGCATGCTCCATTCTAAGAAGTGAATGAATTCGAGCAGTTCTGGACTGTAAGTAGTACGCAGCGGCATGCGATTCGCGCCCTACCGCAGCTCCCAAACCTCCACGTTCCCACTGCTGTCACCCAGCGCAACCAGTTTGCCGTCGTTTGAAACCGCGACAGCCTTGATGCCGGTCATGTCCGTAGCGAAGGCGCGCGCTTCCGGCGTACCGGCGGACACAATGCCGGCAATTCCGTCGGTGTTGGCCATTACAAAACCGTCGTGCGTCGGCGCTACTGCGTACACTGTGTCTACGCCCAGGTTGGGCAGCGAAGGAGGGTTTCCACTGGGGTTGCCGCTTGAGAAGATGGCCTCGCCTAGTGACGACCATCGTGCCATCATCTTGCCGTCCCGCGAAGGCACGCATTTGTATGAATCACCGCAAACATCGGAAAAACTTCCCAACTCGCGGCCTGATTCCAACTCGCGCGCGGTAAATCCCTTTGCCGCTTTTGCCATCACCAGCCACGCGCCGTCCGGAGAAAGTTCCACCACCGAGCCGGTGCCTGATTTCACAACACGATTTCCGCTTATGTCCCACACAGCTGCCTTTTCATCTCCTGCCACGCCCAGTGTGTCATCGGGACCGAATGCCAGGGAAGTCACATGGCTGGTATCCAGCTTGTGGGTCATCTTGGCCGTTGCAACGTCCCAGATCTCGACGCCGCCATATCGATTTGTGGCAACCGTGCTTCCCGACTTTGAAAGCGCAATCGCGTCGGTGGAATAATCCGCGTGCATGGTGGCCACAGGCTGTCCTGTCGTGAGATCGAAAACCGTAATCGGCGAAGGAGGTGTTCCGCCGTCTAGGGGACGGCGCGACGCTTGCGCCACCGCCAGCCGGCTTCCGTCGCCGGAAAACCCCAGTGCGGAGACCTCAGCAAATTCCTTCAACTTGAGTCGCGCCTTGAAGTGCGCAACTTTCTGCTCCAGCAGCAGGCGCAGCCACCGCACCAGAATTTCTGTTGGCGGCTTGCCCATGCCCGCGCCCTTTTTGTATTTCCACTCGGGCGGCATTTCTCCATCCAAAGAGTGGCCCATGAAATAAACCTTGTGGTCTGAAAGGCGCACAAAGATTGTGCCCCATGCCGGAACATAACCCGGCTCCCCGGAATCGTAATGCCCCATTTCTATACGGGACTCTTCCACGCAGACCAACGTGCGCGCGCGGCCAGGCGTGGCGGCCTCCAAACCCGCTACGCGAATCGCCGGATTTTTTGCCCACGGCGCTTTGCTCTTTTCGCGATGGAAAAGTATTTGGATCGGCCCTTCCGGCCACCCGTCCGCCGTCTCAGTTATGGCGTAAGGATCGTCGCAGATTTTGGCGGCAGTTAAGGCCGCACCCTGCTGGTGGGGGCTCCCTTTTTTGCCTGGCTGAAGGCAAGGGTCGCCATCAGCATGCACAGGCATACACACATCGTCTTCATCAATGTTCCTCGCTTTTGGGGATGAAGCCATTGTGCATCACATGTTCGGCGCGGGGAAGTGTATTCGTTTGGACCGACATACCGAGGTAACTGCCCCTAAGTGAGTTTTGCTTTTTCGGCGTCCACGTCTCCGTTTTTTTCTGCCGCATCGCACATGGTCCGTGTGGTCTATACTCTCTCGCTATGCCTGTCGTCATCTGCATGCTGCGCGGCGTGAACGTCGGCGGCCACAATCTGATCAAGATGGACGCGCTCAAGGCTCTCTGCTTGTCGCTCAAATTGAAAGACCCGCAGACCTACGTCCAAAGCGGCAATGTGATTTTCAACACTGAAGAGAAGGACTTGGCGAAACTTGGCACGCGGATCCAGGACGCGATTGAACGTAAGATCGGCTTCCGTCCCGGCGTAGTGCTGCGTACGTTGGCGGAATTGCAGCAGGTGGTGGCGCGGAACCCATTCGCCAAACGCAGCGGCATTGAGCCGGGCAAGCTGCTGGTCAACTTTCTTGCCGCCGATCCCGGCAAGGACGCCCGGGAAAAAGCGCTGGCCATCAAGATCGGGCCGGAAGAGATGCACCTCATCGGACGCGAAGCCTATATCTATTTCCCTAACGGCCAGGGACGGTCCAAATTTCCGTGGCCTGCCATTGAGCGCGCGCTCGGGACTTCCGGCACCGGCCGCAACTGGAACAGCGTGACCAAAATGCTGGAGATGGCGGAAAAGATGGAGCGTCCCGGTTGAGCCGCTTCACCCCTCGGCAGACAGCTGCGCGGCCAAGGCATAAAATCGGCAACTATTGACGCTAAAAATCTTCATAAAATCAGCAATTATTCACGTTAAAACCTAGAAGGGTGCATCCAGATCGGGTATATACTCCCCTCCTGTGTTTTCAGACTTTTGATGAACTGGAGGAACGACATGCAGGATGTCATCCCCGTAGAGCAAGAGTGGGCAAGGGCCCTGGCAAGATTCGTAGCCAACCAACTACCGGAAGCTGTAAGACAAGTTGGTGATATCCAATTGAACGCCGACCAGGTTGCTGTGCTACAGAAGGCATTTGAGAATACGTTGGTCACCAACATGGGTTGCGAAGTTGCTACCCCTTGAGTGGTCGCGGTAGATCAAGGGCCGGGAATAGCTGGCCTGTGGTGGATCAACATCATTCAGCCCCAGATCAGTGACACCCCATGAAAGTTTGAAGAGATAAACGTCAGTGTCCTTCATTCCGGTTTGACAGCCGGTAATTGCAAGGATCCGGTTCCGTGGCCAAAAATTTTGCTCAGGAGAGACGTAAATGTCAGAACCCAAAGATGAACAGAAAGGGTTTGATCGTCGAACTGTGATGCGTGGCGCGCTTGCACTAGGAGGAGCGTCTATCCTCGGTGGCGTCGCTGCTGTGCCCCAAAACGCCGTCATTTCGGAAAGAGAATGGGCCAGAGTTCTCGCAAGACACATGGCCAATCAGCTGCAGGAGGCTGCACGCACAGTTCCTGAACTGGGATTGACCGAGGCACAGGTTATAGAGCTCAGGAGAGCATTTGAGAATACGTTGGTCACCCACATGGGGTGCGATGTCCCTACTGACCCAACCCAGGCCTGATCGGCCCGCGCCTCACCGAGGCTGTGTCCGGTTAGCCTGTGGTGTGCCATTCGCAAGTGAATCGTTAGATATTAATGCTTGAGAGCGGGTCAGTTCGATCGAAATTGACCCGCTTATTGTTCATGCTCAATCCAAATAAGTGACCCATGAAGGTTTGTCTCATCAGTGCTCCCACAGCCAACCAGTTCGATCGCTGTGCCGTGGACGAAACAGAAGCAGCCCGCATCATGGGCGAGCTTGCGCCTGTCGGCATCCTGAGCCTTGCCGCCGTGCTGGAAGCCAAAGGCTTGCAGCCTCAAGTTGTAGACCTCAATCGCGTTTACTACGAGTGGCTCCGGGATTCGAACCGCGACAACGCCGATTTTTGCGGCTTTGCCGGAGATTATTTCTCCGCACGCGATTTCGATTTTTTCGGTTTCAGCACGGTTTGCAGCAGCTACCCGCTCACGCTGCGCATCGCCGCTGAGGTCAAGCGAACGCATCCGCAGTCAGTGGTTGTGCTCGGCGGCCCCCAGGCGTCGGTCGTCGATATCGCAACCATGCGCGCCTATCCCTTCATTGATCTGGTCGTGCGCGGTGAAGCGGAGCAATCCCTGCCCGAGTTGGTGAATGCTCTGGATGGAGATGGTTCTATTGCCGCGGTCCCTGGCATCACCTTTCGCCAGCACAAAGAAATCGTGCGCAACCCGGCTGCGCCCCTGATCGCGGACCTGGACGCCCTGCCATTTCCCGCTTTTCATCTATTTCCAGACGTTCGCCACTGCCGCCACTTTCCGTTGGAGTTGGGGCGCGGCTGTCCGTTTTCCTGCACGTTCTGTTCGACCAACGATTTTTTCCGCCGCAATTTCCGGCTGAAGAGCCCGGCGCAGATGATTGCCGACATGCGCCGCGTCAGGCAGACATACGGCGTCAACTCGTTTGAGCTGGTGCATGACATGTTCACCGTGGACCGCAAACGCGTTGTGGCATTTTGTGAGGCCCTGTTGGAGGCCAAGCGTAAGGACCCGGAAGACACATTCATATGGGGCTGCAGCGCGCGCACAGACTGCGTTGACGAAGAACTGATCGAGCTCATGTCGAAAGCCGGTTGCCGCGGCATCTTCTTCGGCATTGAGACTGGCTCGCGGCGCATGCAGAAGATTATCGACAAGGGCCTTGAGCTAAACGATTCCGCGGAACGCGTCCGCTCTTGCGACAAATTCAAGATTAATACCGCGGTCTCATTGATGGCGGGCTTCCCCGATGAGACCATGAATGACCTGCGCGATACCGCTGCGTTCTTTGTTGACTCACTGCGCTATGACCATGCCGATCCGCAACTCAGCATCCTGGCGCCGCTGGCCGCTACGCCCATCACCACGCAGCACAAAGATGCGCTGCAACTCAACGACGATGTTGCCGATATGTCCTATCGCGGCTGGCGGCAGGAGATTGAAGATCATGCGATGATCGCCGCGCATCCTGAAATTTTCTCCAGCTTTTACTCCGCGCCTCTGCCGCACCTTGACCGCGAATTTCTGAAGGAGCTGCGCGACTTTCTCCTGAATGGCATGAGGGCATTTCGCAAGCTGCTCCTGGGGCTCCATCAGGATAGCGGCGACATAGTGGACGTATTTCAGCAATGGCAGGCGTGGCGGACGAAGAACGGAACACATTTTTCCAATGGCGACCGCACCGCCTACTACGCGCAACCCCAATTCCCGGCGGACTTTCTTGGCTTTGTGCGGCTGCACTACATCCCGGTAAGCAAAGCGCCCCTTGCAATCACTGCGCTGGCGGAATACGAAGCGGCCTTGCTTGCTGGCGTTCACGAGTCGGAGCATGAAGCGAGCGGCGCGCGTCAAAATACCGGGCAACAAGCCGATGACAAACTCTCCTATGACAACGAGAACCTGCTTTCCCCGGAGAGCCGCCTGCGTTTGCTTCCGGGAGTAAAGGTCATCAAGCTACCGGCTGACTATTATGAGATTGTTCGCCGTCTGCGGCAAAGAAGCCCGTTGCATGACGTACCCAGTAAGCCGGTGAAGCTCGCCATCCGCAGGACTTCGGGCGGGCCGGCGGAAGTTCGACAACTCACCCCGCTCTCCGCAGAATTGCTGGACCTCTGTGAAGATGGTTTCACGGTTCAGGAGATTACTGGAGAATTCCTGCTGCGCAACATCGAAATTCCGGGCGTCCCGGCAAACAAGGCATGTCTGGCGGGGATTGAGATCCTGCGCCAGCAGCGCCTCATCGCACTCGTGTAGGCAAAGCGCCTGTCATAAGGCTTTCAACCTTACGGTTGAAGAACGGTTTTTCCGTGCGTGCCAATTCCTATCTCCATGAGAGTGTTTTGTGGAAACACCACATTCTGGCCCCGGGCGATGAAATGCACGTAGACTGACCGGCTGGCGCCAAAGGCCCCCATTGCCATGCCAAAGGCCTGAGACTTCACGACCAGACCAAGAGCGATGCCTACCAGCTTGAACCCGGCCGCGCCGCCACCAACGCCATGCTGTGATTGCCCGGCATCGTTCGCATCTTCGTCTTGATGGAACGACGTGGCAGCCAGGGCGAGCGAAAGGCCGGTTGAGAGATACCTGGTCTTGGGAGTGGAAGCCTCCGCGCCGCCTTCCGGATCAAGTTTTACATGAGCATCCTTGCCGGCCTGGACATTTTCCACGCTGGCCACTATCTTCTGCGCGACTCCATCAGGCGGGACAATCTGGCGAAACGCAATCCGAAGCTGCCCGTTGTGATGCAGGCGGGCGGCGGGCCGCACTTGCAGCACCACGCCTTTGATCCGGCTGCCTTCGGGCAGGATTAGCCGGTCGCCGTCAAACAAAGGTTGAGACATGACCGCTTCCACCTCAGCGCCTTTCTGCGTAGTGGCCGAATCAAGCGGCGTGATGAGCAAAGCGTGGATCAAGCTGCCTTGTGGGATTTCGGTCCCGATTGAAGCGGCCATCTGCGGCGTGAACGGCTCGCTGCCAAATTCCAGCGGTTCCTGCAATTCAGCAAAATAACTGGTTCCGGCGTCTAAATACTGTGGGCGGGCCGGGAGCTGGCTGATCGCATATCGCTCCAACCGGTGCACTTTGCCCGGTTCCTTGATCTGTTGGATGGCTTGCTGCCATTGCCGCCGCGCCTCCTGTTTTGCCTGGTCGATTTTTTCTGACACTGAGTCCTTGGCTGAGTTCTTCTTGTCGTTGCTGGTGCTTACCAACTGCATTACCTGGCCCGACCCCGGAGTGACTACAGCCTTGAACGGGATCGTTCGGCCTTCCGCCATCACGAAGTGATCGAATTCAACTTCAACCTTGCGCTCGGGCGTAAAGTCGGCATTTAGGATGCCGAGCGCCCTCTTTTTTCTTGAGATGGCCCCAACCCTTGTGATGTGGCCGTCAACTTCTGTACCTGCCGGCACCACCAGCCGGTCAAAGGCATAGACTGGCTGCACCAAACGGCCGTGGACCGGCTGTCCGGCTTTCCTGATCCGCACCTCACGGTCAAGTACGATTTGCAGAGGCGTATTTCTGGCAACCGTCAAAGCAATCGCCGGCGTAGATGCGGAGCGTGTGGAAAGCGCTACTGGCGAAGACGAATCCTGGCCCGCCAGGGCTGTAGATATGGTTAAGAAGACGAAAGAGATCAAACGCGGTGACATCATTGGCTTTTCCCCCCGCCTCGGCCGCCATGGGTCATGCTGGAAAAAATCCTCGGCAAGATCCGGGGGTCCTCGGCAGCTCTGGAGCGAGCATTTGTCCGATATCTTAACCGATTAAGACTTGGCCTTGCTATCCAAATTTTGTCGTCTTCGGGTTTTGACAATGCTGCATTCACCCCCCTTTAGACTGAATGGCCATTCAGTGTATCCTGTATCCACTTCTTAACAGCGCATGATCTTCGCTGAAGGGGCGCGTCCATGAGCACCATTACTGCTACGTCGAGCATAAGCACGCCAACCATCTCGTCCCGCGTGGAGGCCGTCCCGTGGCTGGTCTGGGCCAACGTGATTGCATCCATGTGTATTTCCACAGGGCTTTACTGGGACATTTCCTGGCATGAAACCATTGGCCGTGACAGCTTCTGGACTCCGGCCCATCTGCTGATCCAGTTTGGGGCGGTGCTGGGCGCGTTCGGCTCCGCCTGGGTGATCATGCGGACGACCTTTGGTGGCGATACAGAAGAGCGTCGAAACTCCGTGAACGTCCTCGGCTTTCGCGCGCCGCTGGGAGCTTTTATCGCGGCCTGGGGCGGCGGGGCGATGCTCACCTCGGCACCATTCGACAACTGGTGGCATGAAGCTTACGGGCTGGACGTGAAGATCATCAGCCCGCCGCACATGCTGCTGGCGCTGGGCATTGCCGGAATCATGTGGGGCGGCGCGATTCTTGGCGCCTCCTACCTCAACCGCGCGGATGGCGAGCAGCGCCTCAAGCTGCAGCGAGTTGTGTTGTTGATGGGCGGCTTTATCGTGATCCAGACCATGACGCTCAAGCTGGAATACACGAACCGCGTTCTGTTGCACAGCGCCATTTCCTACATGGTGATCGGAATTGGCACACTGCTCTTGCTGGAAGGACTGGCGCGCGTCACCGCACATCGCTGGGCGCGCACCATCATGACCGGGATTTACTCGGCTTTTGTCTTGATTCTTATGTGGGTGCTACCGCTCTTTCCCGCGCATCCCAAGCTCGGGCCAGTCTATCAGGACATTACGCATATGGTGCCGCTTCCATTTCCGCTCCTGCTGATCGTTCCCGCGTTCTTTCTCGATCTGCTTTTGCCTCTGTTCAAAGACGCGCCCAAATGGCAGTACGCTATTCTTGGCGGCGTGGCTTTTCTGGCGATTCTGATTGCTGCGGAATGGCCCTTTGCGACGTTTTTGATGTCATCCATGGCGCGGAACAGGTTCTTTTCCACCACTGATTTTCCTTACTTCGCGCTGCCGACCTCGCCCACGGTCAACCACGTCTTTGTTACCTGGGAACGGACGCCCGCTGAGTTCTGGCGCAACATAGGCCTGGGATTTCTGTTCTCCGTGGTCAGCATGTGGCTCGGAATTTACTGGGGCAATTGGCTGAAAAGAGTGAGGCGGTAGGGAAGATCGGGAGATCTGAATTGCCAAAATCGCCGGGATGGCCAAAGAATCCAGAGTGAAAAGCTCGGAACCGGATGATTTTCAATTTGGATTGTTTGGCAATTTTGGCACCGCTGGCAATACCGCGGGTCGATTTCAGGAGTCTATGAAGAAATTCATTCCATTCATTTTTATTTTGCTGTTGCCGCTGGCCGGGACTGCCCACGTGAACAGCCCCGACGTTTACTTTGACGGCTACGCTGGGCCATACCATCTATTGGTGACAATCCGCCCGCCCGCCGTTGTGCCGGGTGTCGCGCAGGTGCAGATTCGCACCGTTTCCAGCGATGTAAGTGAAATAAAGATCCTGCCGTTGCGGATGATCGGCGTGGGCGCAAAGATGGCGCCACTGCCTGATCCTGCCAAGCGCTCGAAAGATGATCCCCAACTTTTTACCGGCAGCTTATGGATCATGGTGCGCGGCTCCTGGAAAGTACAGATCGAGGTCACGGGACAAAAAGGCGTCGCGCAGCTCGACGTGCCTCTGCCTGCGGTCTCTACCAGTTCACAAGGGATGCAGACAGGTTTGGGAATCCTGCTGGCGTTTCTGGGGTTGGCATTGGCGGCCGGCTTTATTGGCATCATCTTCGCGGCCACGCGCGATGCAGCATTAAAAGGCGGAGAAACGCCTGCGCCCGCGCAAACGCGCCGTGGACGCATCGGCCTGGCCGTTGCCACGGCAATTGTGCTGGCGGCATTCATCCTGGGTAATCTGTGGTGGGGAAGTGAAGCGAGCGCTAACAATCGCCTGAATTATCGGCTTCCCAACATGACGACTTCGCTTACGGCTGGCAGCTTGCTGCGCTTGCATCTTGATAACCCCAACGAAGCTGAGCCAACGCGCTTCCGCACGGAGCAGCCGGATCGCATCCTTCTGGATGATCTCATTCCTGACCACGGCCATCTCATGCATCTTTTCATTGTGCGCATGCCGGATATGAAGACCTTCTGGCACCTGCATCCTGACCAGACCCAGCCCGGCGACTTCGCCGTGAAGCTGCCCATCATGCCGGAAGGTCAATATAAGCTTTATGCCGATATCGTTCATCACACCGGCTTTCCGGAAACACAGGTTGCCACGGTGAATCTACCGGCCATCACGGGAGAGGCGCTGACTGGCGACAATGCCGGAGAACTTGATCTGGCTCCCGCTGACAAAGTTGCGCAGCTTTCCGGCGGCTATCGCATGGTGTGGGAGCGCGATGATCTTTCATCCAAAGATATTTCTTTCAAAGACCGTCCTTTTAAAGCCAACCAGCCTTACTGGTTCCGTTTTCGCGTGGAAGATAAAGATGGCAAGCCGGCCACCGATCTTGAACCCTACATGGGCATGGCGGCGCACGCGGTTTTCCTAAGCACAGATGGCAATGTTTTCGCTCATGTCCATCCCGCAGGTTCGGTTTCCATGGCCGCGGTGAACCTGGCTGAAGGCGGTAGCGCAAAAGAAGATATGACAAACATGGAGCATGCCGAGCCTTCGGCAGAAGTTTCTTTTCCTTACGGCTTTCCTAAGCCGGGTGACTATCGAATCTTTGTGCAGGTAAAGTGTGCAGGGAAGGTGGAGACGGCAGAGTTTGTGGCGAAGGCGGAATAGATTTCAATCCTCTTCTCGTTATACAGAATGGCCTGCGCGTTCTGAACTATAACTCAAACTTCACAAATAATATATCTAAACAAAAACTAAATAACGGGCAACTGTAATGCAGATCCTATTATGAAACTTCGTCAAACGATATAAATAGGTAATTCCCATTATTGACGATAGCTTTACTTAATTCTATTGTTCGGCTGCTGCTAATCTAAGTAGCTGGACAGTTCCAGCAGTCTGGGGTCTCTTTGAAACACCAACAGGTGTGGTTCCCATCAATATCCACGTTTTACCGCTTCCATAATTTCATCAAACAGTTTGCGCCAAAGTGGGCGCCCAGATTATCGAGGGCCGTTCCCAGGCCTTTGCAAGCGACAACCAAGATGCTCAAGGCTTGGGCCATTGTCTTTGTCGCATTGAGTTCTCTTACTAGCTTCGCCCAGCAGGCCGGTCCCACCATTCCACCTGCAACGGGATCGACAGGATCAATACAAGTAGCAGGATTTGATCAGTCAGCTGAAAACTGCCAGAATGACGGCTTTGTTTTCGACGAAGGTTCCGTCACAATTACGATTAATGGAAATGACACGCACACAATCCTTTATGGCCCGACTGAAGCTGGGCAAACTAGCGTGGGAACAGTGATTGCGGTCCTGGTAAGCGACATCAATGCGAGTTCTCCACTAGTAACCGCCACAAATGCTAATCCGAACATCATTCTCAATTCCCGGACTGTTGGTTCAATAACCAATTACTCCATCGCTGCAAGCTCAGTCTTCAGCAACGCCGGTTGTACGGATCCCAACACGGGACAATTCACCCCATCCTTTACTCAGCCCTCATTCACATTGACGCCAAGCGGGCCCACTATGACGGGCGGCGCAGACGGTGGCGCAACCATCAACCCCAGATATGTGGTATTGGCTCTTGGTTATGCTCAGCCAGGATCAAAAAGCTCCGTTACTTACGGCACGACTACAAATGCCGGTACAAGCACCGAGATTGACAATTCATTTAGTGACAAGTCGAGTATTGAAATAACCTTAGGCGCCGGAAGTGACGATTTTGGATTCAAGATCGGCGCATCGAGTGCTGTCACCCAGGAGAAGGATACCTCCAATACAGTAACCATCAGTAAGGGGGCGGGACTGAGTATTTCAATTCCAGGAGTGGACACCTCTGGCCTCGCACCGCCTTTCGATGGTATCGACCATGATTTTGACTGGGTCTACCTGTGGCTTAACCCTGCGATCATTGTGCAGCAGGTTGCCCCCAACGGCTTGCCCAATGCCTTACGGTGGTCAGGGTATATTTTCGATCCAAACGACCCAGTGGGACAGCCGGAGATAGTGGGGCCCATTTATATGACTTGGCTAAAGAACCCCTCAACGATGCCCCCTGGTACCGCGGACCGTTTAGCGCGGGCTTGGGCGGGGCCCAATCAGGGGCTTGATGCCACCGATTTTCAAAATATTCTGGCGCTTGATCCATTTTCTAATGGTTCCGCAAATATAGATCCCACACGTTTTGTATTGGTGCCCGGCCAAACCCTGAATTATGAACCGGCGGCCAGTGGAGGAAATCCCAGTTCAGTGACTGTTCCGCTCACGTACACGTCCGAGTCGGCTCAAAGCCAGACAGGCACAACCACTCACGAAGTTAAGTTCACGCTGACTACCAACTTCCCAAAGATTTTTCTTCAGCCCTCAGTTGTAAGCTCCGAAACCATGACGTGGGTTGACAAAAGCAAACTAACTACCAATGCCAGCACAGCCCAATCTGCCAGTATGACCCTTGTCGGGCCGTCTGCCGGATATCAGGGGCCGACAGGAATTCAACTGTATCAGGACAGCGTCTACGGGACGTTCATGTTTGCATTCATCGAGTCGCCGACATTCAACCTGTCGGCATCGCCGAATTCAAGCACAGTCAACCAAACGGCTAGTACGACCTATACCATTTCCACCACGTCAGTTGATGGATTTACCAGTGGTGTCAGCTTCGGCCCGGTGACGGGACTTCCACCAGGAGCAAGCGCGACGTTTAGCCCTGCTAGCTTGACAAATACTCCTGGCTCCACAGTTCTCACGCTCACAACCTCGAATACGCCGGCAGGAACCTATACGCTCGACATCCCGGCCAGCAGTTCGATTGACACCCGCAATCTCACTGTCACGCTTATAGTTAATCCGCCTCCAGATTTTTCGATTTCGGCATCTCCGAGTTCGCAAGCGGTTCTTCCTGGAAATTGCACCAGTTACACAATATCGACCGCAGCTCTTTTTGGGTTTACCGGCACTGTAGCATTAAGCCAAAGCCCGTTGCCCACCGGAGTCACCGCGAGCTTCAGTCCACTCTCAATCAACGGAACGGGTTCTTCTGTGTATACGGCTTGCACATCGGCCGCTACCCCTGCTGGAAGCTATACCATAACTCTTACTGGGATTAACGGAAACTTGAACCACAACATCCCGGTCAATTTGGTTGTGCAAGATTTTGCCGTCTCCGCAACTCCAGCTTCGCAAACAGTAAATGCTGGGTCTAGCACTAGTTATACGATCTCTGTCTCAGCGTTGAATGGTTTCAGCGGAAGCACGGCCCTCAGCGTAAGCGGTGGATTACCTTCTGGCGCTTCAGCAACCTTCAGCCCCGCTTCGGTAGCCGCAGGGAGCACGTCGTCCCTCACGGTTAGCACGCTCTCATCAACTCCAGGGGGAACATACACGCTTGCGATTAGCGGCAGCAGCGGAGGAGTGGTTCACACTACAACTGCGGGTCTTACTATGAATGCAACCGGAGGCGTCACCATTTCCGCGCCGGCCAACAACTCCAACCAGAGTACTTCTGTTCGAGTGACGGCTTCAGCCACTGAAACCGGCACTACGATTGCGCAGATGCAGGTCTGGGATAACACAACCGGTGTAAGGCTGGGAATCAATAACGGCTCAACCATTGACCAGACTTACACGTTGGCGCCGGGCACACACCAGATCATTGTGGAAGATTTGGCTTCCGGGACGTTTGCGGTAATCCACACATCGAGCGTGACCATAACGGTTTTCGCCGACGGAGTGCACATTACTGCACCCGCGAACAACGCAAGCATTACCGGGCCTGTGCAGGTGACCGGATTCGCCACCGAAGCGTCCACGCAGATCGCACAAATGCAGGTGTGGGACAACACAACCGGTGTGAGGCTGGGCATCAACAATGGCTCAGCGATTGACCAAACGTACACTCTGGCGGCGGGCACGCACCAGATCATCATGGAGGATCTGGCTGCGGGGACGTTTGCCGTGATACATACAGCGTCGATAACCATAACGGTCCATTGAGGTAAGTGAAGTAAGGAACCGCAGGGGCTTCCGCAATAGGCTCAAGTCGCGATCTCGAACCGCGGCTGACGCTAAAAGCATGGGCTCCTGCGGTTTGTTTTTATCGCATTGCCTGCTTCCTCCCTTGGCTCTCAAGCTGTCTTCCTCTGCGTCTTCAGCCGTAAAGGCTCCTTTGCCATCTGCCTTTTCGCGGTGTACAATCCTTTCCGCAATGCTCAGCTTCTTCCACGGCTTCACTTGACGGCGCGTCCACCAAACCTCCGGTCGGACGTTCTTTACTCGTCAATCTCTGAAATAAGCCGAAAGGAAGCATCCCATGCCGCGCAGAATTTCTGCGGTCTCGTTTTTCCTGTTGTGCGCTGTTTTTGCCTTTGCTCAAACCAAGTCGCGCCACTTTGAGCTCAACTATTCTTTCACCGTCCGCATCACCGATCCCGGCAAGCCGCTCGATGTCTGGTTCCCCGTGGCCCAATCTGACCAGTTCCAGCAGGTGAAGGTGCTTTCCAGGAGCGGCGATCTCGCGCTCAAGGAAACAACCGAGCATGAGTATGGCAACAAAATGTTTTATGCCCACACGGACAAAGCCACCCAGCCCGAGTATCACTTCACCGTTAAGTACGATGTGGTGCGGCTGGAGCATCTGGCGGCTGTCTCGCTCAAGCAACCTGCATCGGATAAAGACCTGCAACGCTTTTTGCAGGCAGACAAACTGGTTCCTATCACCGGCAAGCCTGCCGAACTCGCCGCCGCCCAGATAAAGCCGGGCATGTCTGATCTGGATAAAGGCCGCGCGTTCTACGATTACACCTTCTCCACCATGAAATATGACAAGACGGGCACCGGGTGGGGGCGAGGCGATACGCTCTGGGCCTGCGACGCCAAACATGGTAACTGCACGGATTTTCATTCGGTCTTTATCTCCATGGCGCGCTCGCAGAAGATTCCCGCTCGCTTTGAAATGGGACTTTCATTGCCGGAGAACCAGACGGCTGGGCAGATTGTCGGCTACCACTGTTGGGCGGAGTTTTATACTCGCGACCGCGGCTGGTTTCCGGTGGATATTTCTGAAGCCTGGAAGCACCAGGAGAAGAAGGACTATTTCTTCGGCGCGCACGACGTAAATCGCGTGCAGTTCAGCGTGGGACGCGACGTGCAACTAAGCCCGGCGCAGCATGGCGATCGCGTGAATTACTTGATTTTCCCTTATGTTGAACTAGGGGGAGAGCCCTATCCCAATGTGGCAAATGCAATCTCATTTAGCGACATTCCCGGTGGCCGGGAGGCGACCCGGGCCGCAAGATAGATTAACAAACAATGAATTTTGCGCGGTTCGGTCCTGTCCTCGTCCGAACCGCAGTTTTTCCCGCCTGAGCAGCGTTATCTACTAAGTTTAAGATTTGTGACTCGGTTTTCTTCCAAATTTGGAAGGGCCAATGCCCAAGGTGTTGTATTTCCTTGTACATAAGTATGTACAAGTAAGCAATTATGGTGTGAAATTGACACGCGAGTTTCAGCCACAATTTTGGTTCCTGAGTTGCGAGAGCAGGGGACCGTATTATCACCTTGATGGGCCGACAACGACGAAGAAGCAGAGGAGAATAAGCTCAATGAGATTGCTAGAGAAGATGTGTTTCGTGGTGCTGGCCTCTGGGCTGGCAATGGGCCAGGCAACCGCAGCCAATAGCGGCTCTGCCGGGACTGGGTCAGTTGCAGATGAGCTGAAAGCATTGCGCGAAGCTATCAGCCAGCAGCAACAGCAAATTTCTCAACAACAACAGCAGATACAGACGCTGCAACAACAATTGCAGGACAAAACCTCAGGCACGCCGCACGTAGCTGACGCGTCATTGCATATGGCAACGCCTGCGCCTGCAACAACTGTGGTACAGGAAACCGAGAAGCCCAAAGAATCTCCGCTTTCATTCCGTATCGGCGGCACGGAGTTCACGCCCGGCGGATTCGTGGATTTTGAAAACATTTTCCGTTCCACCAATACCACTGGTTCAAGCTCCACCACCTTCGGCGCCATTCCGTACAGCAACACGGTGCAGGGGCATCTCACGGAATTCCGCGTTACCGGCCAGTATTCGCGGTACAACTTGAAGGTCACCGGCAAATACGGCGCCAACAACGTAACCGGCTATCTTGAAGGCGATTTCAACGGCAACGATCCGGCCAACGTTTTCGTGACGTCAAATCCGCATACCAATCGCATTCGTCTGTACTGGCTGGACCTGAAGCGTGGGAGCTGGGAGTTCCTGGCTGGCCAATCCTGGGGTTTGGAGACGCCGAACCGCAAGGGATTGTCTCCTAATCCGGCTGATCTGATGCTGACTCTTGGCGAGGACGCAAACGTTCACGTGGGCGTTCCTTATTCGCGCGCCGGACTGTTCCGCGCAGTATGGCACGCGAATGACAATTTCCAATGGGGCGTTGAAATGCAGAACCCGCAGCAGTACGTCGGTGCCGGCGAAGTGATCTTCCCGTTCGCCTTCAACGCGCAGTTGGGCCCGCAATTTGATGCCAACAACAACAATGGGACGCCCAATGCATTCCCGGACATTCTGACCAAGTTTGCCTATGATACCAGCCACATCCACTTTGAAGCGGGCGGCATAGTTACCTCGAAAAAAATTACTGTATTGCCGGTGGGCGGAACAGACTTCAACAGCCACAGCAAGGTTGGCGGCGGCGTGCTGGGCGGTGTCAATTTTGGGTTCAACAAAAACTTCCACCTGGTCGCGCACGGCATGTGGGGCAGCGGAATCGGCCGTTACATGATTGGATCCGGCCCAGACGCGGTGGTGTTCCCGATCGCGACCGGCCCGGGCGCATTTAATGCCGACCTCTCGCTGGTGCACTCCGGCAGCGTGATTGTGGGCGCGGAAACCACTGCGGGTAAGAGCCAGTTCGGTTTCTACTATGGTGGATTCTACTTCGGACGCAATTCATTCGTGGACGTCACCAATCCAGTGCCGAACCGCATTGCGGGTTTTGGTGGACTGAATTCGCCCAACAGCGCCAACCGCGCTATCCAGGAGGGTTCGATCGAGTGGACCCAGACTTTCTGGAAGAACCCGCAATACGGCGCGGTGCTGATGGTCACGCAAGCCTCTTACCTGACGCGCGCACCTTGGTTTGTGCCTATCGGAGCGCCCAAAAATGCGCACCTTGGTATGGGCTACCTGAGCATCCGGTACGTACTGCCGTAGTCTGAAACCTTTAACCTTGATTCGCAGAGCGCCGGTCCAAAAGCCGGCGCTTTTTTATTATTTAGGAAAGGCGCTAGTCTCGCAGTTTGCTTTTTCTCCGTAAAATTACTCATGGCATTCGTTCTGGAAATACGCCGCGCCGCAGGGCTGGCCATTGTGCTTGCGGCCTCCACAGCGATTTTTTCTCAGTCTGCAACTCAGCACGCGCACGTGGAACTGCTGTCGCGGCAATCATCGGTGAAGCCCGGCTCTGACTTGCAACTGGGGGCACATTTCATCCTGGAAAAAGGCTGGCACATCTACTGGATCAATCCTGGTGATTCAGGCCAGCCGCCTTCTTTCAAATGGCAGTTGCCTTCCGGCTTCAGCGCGGGAGAAATGCAGTGGCCGCGTCCCGAGCATTTGCAGCCGAGCAAAGAATTGGTTGATTACGGCTATGACAACGAGGTCTTGCTCCCGGTTACAATTCACGCGCCATCTGCGATCAGCGACCGCTCAGCGGAATTCGCTGCCGAAGCCAAATGGCTCATCTGCCGCGAAGTGTGCATTCCCGAGCATGCCAACCTGCATCTGACCTTACCCGTGTCGACAACCACCGACCTGGACCTGCAACATGCACAGCTTTTTGCAAAGACTGACAAACTCATTCCGCAACCGCTCCCATCAGGGTGGAATGCAAGCGTCACGTCGGGCAAAGATGATTTCTCCCTGACGATCCGCGTCGGCAAGCGCATCACCAAACCAGAATTCTTTCCGCTTGATCCGGGGCAAATCGATAATCCTGCCCCGCAAAAACTTCAGCCCATACCTTCCGGTGTCAGGATCACGTTAAAGAAATCCGATCTGCTTGTTAAACCGATCACAGCTCTTCGCGGCGTACTGGTGATTCCCGGCGGCCCTTCTTACCAGATTGAAGCGCCTGTGCGCCAGCCGATACAATAGTTGCCTATGGCACTCATAAAGGAGAGCGCAATGAACTTTCGGCGTGGTTTTATATTGTGGGCCTGCGCTCTGCCGGCGCTCGCGGCGTCGGCTTTCGCCGTCAAAGTCGGCGATCCCGCGCCCGGCTTTACCGCCGTGGACAGCAATGGCAAGCAGCAGCGCCTCTCTGACTACAAGGGCAAATTTGTGGTGCTGGAGTGGCACAACCAGGGCTGCCCTTATACGAAGAAGCATTATGAAAGCGGCAATATGCAACACCTGCAAAAAGAATGGACGGCCAAAGGCGTCGTCTGGCTCACGGTAATTTCCTCCGCTCCCGGAACCCAGGGCTTTGTCACGCCGTCGCAGGAAAATAATTATCTCAAGACAATGAACGCCGCTCCTACCGCCGTGCTGATGGATCCCGGCGGATCTCTCGGCCATCTCTATGCCGCAAAAACAACGCCGCACATGTTCATCATCGATCCTAACGGAACACTGATTTACAACGGCGCCATTGACGATCATCCTACCTCTGACCAGGGCGATATCGCTAGCGCCAAAAACTATGTTTCTGTGGCGCTTGAACAGGCGATGGGCGGAAAGCCGGTGGCGGAAGCGGCAACGCGTCCTTACGGCTGCTCCGTAAAGTACAAGGATTGAGGCCTCACTCACCCGATGCGCCTTTCCGCCGAGTTGCAGGACGCTATTCAGCGGGAGACTGATAAAGTAGATCGCCGCAAGCTGACGCTGGCGACGGCGCAACTTACCGAACACTATAAGGCCGCCGATTTTTCCAGTCCTGCCGTTGCCTCTGAAGCGCATCGCTCCGCTTATCTTGCGGTGCGATTTCCCGCAACGTATGCCGCTATCCAGCGCGTGTTTGCTGAAATCAAATTGCGCGCTACAAACCAGGAAATTGTTAGCCTGCTTGATCTCGGCGCTGGGCCGGGCACAGCTCTGTTCGCCGCCGCAGAACAGTTTTCGCAGCTTCAGCAAGCTACGTTGATTGAATCCGACGCTGGCTGGATTACAGTTGGCAAGCGTCTGGCCGAGCAAAGCGAGTTGACAATTGTCCAGCAGGCGCAATGGCTGAAGCAGGACTTGCGCTCTGGCCTTTCTTGCGAAAAGCATGACTTGGTGGTGATCTCTTATACCTTGGGCGAACTGCCGCAAGCCGCCGCAGAAGCCGTGCTCAACAAGGCATGGAAATGTGCGAGCAAGTTTCTCGTGCTCATTGAGCCGGGAACGCGACGTGGTTTTGCCGCCATCAACGCGGCGCGATCTGCCTTGATTGCGAATGCGGTTGCTCTCCTTGCTCCGTGTCCGCATCATTTCGCATGTCCCATGGCCGCCGCAGGAGACTGGTGCCATTTTTCCCAACGCGTGGAACGCACATCGCAGCATCGGCAATTGAAAGGCGGCGCGCTGGGCTATGAAGACGAGAAATTTTCTTATCTCGTTGCGGCCAAAAGCGCCGAGCCATCCACAGGAGCGCGCATCGTGCGCCATCCCGGCAAGCACAGTGGACACGTCAAGCTTGCGCTCTGTACTGCGGAAGGCAAAATCGAAAACCGCACGATTACGCGTTCCAGCAAAGAAGCTTACAAACGCGCCCGCAAAGCGGAATGGGGCGACCTCTGGATTGAATAACGCAAACTTGCCGCACAAATTGCTCCAGTCTTTCCAATGTCCATTCCAGGCCCGCATCTGAGATGATAGCCAGATGATTTTGCTCGCCAACGCGCTGCCATTCCTGCAATGGATGGTCGACTTCATCCACTGGGCCAAGGCCATGGGCGCAGCCGGAGGCGCGATCTACGCCGTCTTCTATATCGCCGGCACTGCGCTCTTCTTCCCCGGACTGCCACTCACACTCGGCGCGGGCTTTCTCTATGGCGCAATCATCGGCACGCTAGTCGTGTCGCCGGCCAGCGTTGCCGGAGCCACGCTGGCATTTCTTATCGCGCGTTATGTTGCGCGGGGCTGGGTCACGCGCCGTCTCAAAAAATATCCGCAGGCCGCGGCCATTGATCGCGCCATTGAAAAGAACGGATTCAAGGCTGTGGTTCTGCTTCGCCTGCAACCGGTGTTACCCTTTAACATCCTGAACTATGCGCTCGGGCTCACCAGCATCCGCCTGCGGGATTACATGCTGGCCTCGTGGATCGGCATGTTTCCCGCCACCGTTCTCTATGTTTATCTCGGCTCCATCATGAACGATATCTCTGATCTGCTGCGCGGACGGCCCAACTCCGGCATCGCCGGGCGTCTCTTACTATGGGGCGGACTGGCGGCCATCGTAGTTCTGGTATGGTGGCTGGGCCGCATCGCAAAAAAAGCGTTGCGCGAAGAAATGGGCCCCGACGCCGCCAGCGGCATGAAACAATAAGTTGCTTTTGTCGGCGCGAAAGCCAGCCATAATCTTGCTCCACAGGAAACCGATCGCATGCCGGAAGCCATCGTCTGCATTTTCGCTAAACCGCCAATCCCCGGATCGGTGAAGACCCGGCTCATTCCGGAGCTTGGTCCGGAACGCGCGGCGGAACTGGCGGAAGCGTTTCTTGAAGACACGGTCGCCATGGTCCGCACGGTCTCGTGGGCGGAATGCATTATTGCCGCCACCAAAACTTTTGACCGTCCTTACTTCAAGCCGGAAGAAGTCTGGCTGCAGTCTGAAGGCGACCTGGGCGACCGTCTGGAAAAAGTGCTGCGTCTGGCCCTCAAGCGCAAGCCCATTGTGCTGGCTATTGGCGCGGACAGTCCCGGCCTTCCCCCGGCTTATCTTCAAACTGCGCGCCACGCTTTGCAAAACGCTGACGCCGTGCTTGGTCCTTCCTCTGACGGCGGTTTCTACCTCATCGGCCTCAAGGATTGTCCCGTGGGCGTGCTGGAAGGAATCCAGTGGAGCCATTCCACCACGCTGGCCGCCACCACGCACAAGCTGGAACAGTTCGGCATGAAGACCGTGCTCATCAATCCCTGGTTCGATATTGATAGCCATGATGATCTTGAACGCCTCCGCCGCCAGCTTGCCGGCGATCCTGCCGCCGCGCCGAAGACCGCTGAACTGCTGCGCCGCATGTCGCAACAAAAATAAGCCCTACCACTGATTTACACTGATAAACACTGATCAAACAATGCTCCACGCATGGATCTACTGACAAACTGGCTTTTTCTTATCAGTGTGATCAGTGTTCATCAGTGGTAAGAATTGTTTTTTTGGGGCAAGATGCCGTCGAAATGAAACTCTCCGTGGTCATCCCCGTTCTGAATGAACGCGGCTCAATTCCCGCGACCATCGCTGCCTTGCGCGCCTGCCACGGCATCTCGGAAATTATTGTGTCCGATGGTGGCAGCACCGACGGCACTGTGCCCTGGCTTCAGGACCAGCCGGATATCGTGCTGGTGCGCTCCATCCGCGGCAAAGGCCCACAGATCAACGTGGGTGCCGCTGCGGCTTTCGATGTTCCAGACGCTGCCGGAATTTCCACGACCGCCGCAACCGCGTCTGCGTTAGCCCCTCCAGATATTACGCTGCTCATTCTTCATGCTGACTGCGTCATTTCCCAGCTCGCGATTGACGCTCTTCAAGCTGCGTTGGCTGACCCGCAACTTGCCGGCGGCGCTTTCTATGTTCGCTTTGCCGAGTCGCATCCGCGATCTCTGCGCCTTGTGGCCTGGGGCATTAACGTTCGCGCGCGTTTCCGCAACTCTGCCACCGGAGACCAGGGGATCTTTGTCCGCAAGTCCGTGTTTGATTCCATCGGCGGCGCGCCTGAATGGCCACTGTTTGAGGATGTGGAACTTGTGCGGCGTATCAAGCAGGCAGGGAAGTTCCGGGTCTTAAGGACGCCGGTCACGGTCTCCGGTCGCCGTTATATCGAACACGGCGTGTTTCGCACCGCGCTCCTTATATATTCTCTGCGCCTGGCTTACTGGCTCGGAGTCCCACCGCAGCGGCTGAAAAACTGGTTCAGGGACGCCAGAGGAAAGCAGAAGAGCGGAACTTAACGTGTAGAAAGAGGTGCGGGTGTGATGGGCAAGAAGCGGCCTCAGGGCATATTTCCCGAACTCCTTTGCGGCCTCTGCGTCCTTTGCGGTAAAAATCGTGCCTTCAGCTCTCGCCGTTTTACGACGTCTGACCCATGAAATGAAATCCTTAGCGCGGCTTTTTCCACATAGTGACGCGTGTCACAGATTGGTACCGTCGCACGGCTTGAAAATAATCATAGGTGTAGGTCAGGGGCGAATTGCAAAACATGCTCCGATATTGACTGCGTCTCTGGCCGGCTTGGAGTCATTATGAAACAGTCGCTTTTCACTCTTCTTGTGTTTTGCGCATTCCTTCCTCAAGTTTTCATGGGACAGGACGTCAAGATTGTCGTTGGGAACACGGTCGAGTATGGCCAGCGTCAGCCGATTCTCGCGCCGGGAACCGGAGCGCCGGCAACGCCCCTGACAGGTTTTGCCACGCCGATGCCCACGGCCGGAATTTCCAACCAGGGAAGGGCGGGCGCCAGCAGTTACGTTGAAAGTCCAGAGGGCGTGGTGACCGCGACCTATCCTGTGACACCGGTTGACCAAAACGCCCCGGTAGCGAGCGTTCCTGGATCGGCCGCCGCGGTGCAGAACCCGCAGGAGGAAACGCAGGAAGAAATTAGGCCCGTTGATCTGGGACCATCATCTTTTGTTGGCGCGCAATCGCCGCAGAAAAGCATAAGCCTGGGTGAAGTGGCAGCCAGTTACAAAGCAATCGGTCGATCAAAGAACATCCGTATTTTTTCGAACACAGATTGAAGATCTGCTCCCGATTCAGTGCCTGAGCTCTGCTGTATGCGCTGCCGGAAATATTGGAAGCCAAACTGCCATCGCGGACAGTATGGCATGTGCAGTGGCTCAGCCACAAAGTCGCGACCTGTTCGCAACTAGCCTTCGCTTTTGGCTGATTGCTATTTGCTAATTGTTGAATTTAGTGGCGTTCACGCAGATAAGGCTACTTATTTCCGATGTATATTTGGAGAGCCATGGAGTCCGCTCCAAAAGCTTTATAAAGTAACCGGGGGCAGGTGAACAAGGTCCAGCAAACACGGAAGCCGGCGATGGAACCAGCAGAAGAGTTGGAACATCTGGTCCTGGCCGCCAAAATCTCAGGCATTGAGGTGGAGGTCGTCTTACCCCAGACGCGTGAAATTACAACACCGCAAATGCAAATCCATTATCTGGATTGGGGCACCTCCGGTTGCCTGCCCATTGTCTTTCTCCACGGCGCCGCTCTCAATGCACATACCTGGGACGTTGTGTGCCTGGCGCTGCGGCAGCAGTATCATTGCCACGCAATGGACCAGCGCGGGCATGGTGAAAGCGCGTGGGCTGAGGACGGTGATTATAGCGGTGATGCTCACCGTGGAGATATTGAAGCCTTCGTTGATCAACTGGGCCTTGATCGTTTTGTCCTGGTGGGCCACTCGATGGGTGGATTCAATGCCTTTAACTATGCCTTTCACCACAGCCACCGGCTTGCCGCGCTGGTGCTGGTGGATGCCGGACCCAGCATGCTGGCAAAAGGCGCGAGGAGAATTTTTGACTTTGTATCGCAAACCGCGGAGTTGGATTCACTGGACGAGGTGATTCAGAAAGCCATTGAGTTCAACCCTCGTCGTGATCCCCGGCTTTTGCGGCGCAGCCTGCTGCACAATTTTCGCCAGAACGCCAGCGGCAAATGGACGAGGAAAACTGATCTCCGGATGTGGCACGGCAACAGAAACCGGGAAGCGGAGCGAAAGCAGCTGGAGGAACGCTTCCGGCAAGCTGCGCGGATCAACTGTCCCACGCTCATCGTGCAGGGCAGTTTGAGCGACGTCTTCACCAGCGAGGACGCACAAAAGCTGGCCAATGAATTTCGTGATGGACATTACGCGCAAGTCGGCGAGGCCGGCCACACGGTGCAAGGGGACAATCCTCGGGCCTTTGCGCATGTGTTAGGAGAATTCTTAGGCAGAGTCCTGCCGGAATAGGGCAACGAACTTGAGCCGGTTTCACGGCGTCTGAGCCGCGAGGCGAAATCCTGAGCGCGAAGCGCGAAGGACCTCTCTAACGATAATTCGATTAATTTAGAGACTGGTGGGCCCGGTAGGATTCGAACCTACAACCAACAGATTATGAGTCTGCTGCTCTAACCGTTGAGCTACAGGCCCCGCGTTCAAGTTTCGCACACGCTCGCCCGCCTTGCCAATCTCGATTAGGAACCAGCATTTCCGGATAACCCCAACAACCTTTGTGTTCCTTCGTGTCCTTTGTGGTTAAATCCTGAGCAGTTATTCCTTGCGTATCTCTTTCAAATCAATCCCCATCTGCTGGCACTTCTTATAAAGATGGCTGCGTTCCAGGCCCAGCGCTTTCGCCGTATTCGTGATGTTCTGGTTGTGGCGCTTGATCTCTTCCAGGATCATTTGCCGTTCTACCTGCTCCACGCGTTCAGCCAGGGTGCCGGTCCCGGAGAAAGCCACTCCTCCACCGCCCACGGCCTGCGATGGCAGCGCGGCCTGCACCGTGGCGGGCGTTACGGTATCGCCTTCAGCAAACAGCAACAGACGCTCCACCACATTGCGTAACTCGCGGATGTTCCCCGGCCATGAATGCGCCTGCAGGGCCTGCAACGCCTCCGGGCTGAACGTGATTTCCTTCCAGTTATTTTGTTTCACAATTTGCGCGGCAAAATGCGCCGCCAGCGCGGGAATATCTTCCGGACGCTCCCGCAGCGGCGGCAGCACAATGGGGAAAACAAAAATGCGATGAAACAGGTCCTGCCGAAAATTTCCCTGCTTCACTTGCTCTTCCAGTTGCCGATGCGTAGCCACCACCACGCGCACATTCACCTTTGTCGGCTTGTCTCCGCCAATGCGTTCCACTTCGCCCTGCTCCAGCACGCGCAGCAGTTTGGCTTGCATGGCCAGCGGCATGTCGCCGATTTCATCAAGAAACAGCGTTCCGTCCGTGGCCTGCTCAAACTTGCCGATGTGTCGCGACGCCGCTCCGGTGAAAGATCCTTTCTCATGTCCGAACAGCTCAGACTCAATCAGTTCTGCCGGTACCGCCGCGCAGTTCAGCGTGACGTACGGTCCAGCGTGGCGCGGGCTCTTGTCGTGGATCGTTCGCGCGATCAGTTCTTTGCCTGTGCCGGTCTCGCCGAAGATGCAGACGCGCGTCTCGCTGGCGGCTACGCGCTCCACCTGCGCCATCAGCTTGCGCATCTTTTCGCCTGTAAACACAATGCCGCCGCTGCCCAGTTGCTGCCGCAGTTGCTGGTTTTCCTGTTTCAATCGTTCCAGATGCAACGCGTTCTGCACCGTAAGCAAAAGCTTGTCCGTGGAAATCGGTTTTTCCAGGAAGTCGAGCGCGCCCAGTCGCGTGGCCTTTACCGCCATTTCAATGTGCGCCTGGCCCGACATCATCACCACTGGCGTGGCTATGCCCGCGGCTTTGATCTTCTCGAGTAGCTCAAGGCCGTTCATCGCGGGCATCACAACGTCAGAAAAGATCACGTCATACTTTTCCGCTTTGATCATCTCCAGCGCTTTGATCGGATTGTCACACACCGTGGCCTCATGTCCCGCCAGCCGGAAGGCGCGTGAAAGCGATGCCAGCGTGTTGGCGTCATCATCGACGATAAAAAGGTTAGCTCTCATGGTCCTTGGGTATTTCGTGATCGCCGATGGTCTTTTTTCTGAAATCTCGAGCGTAGCGAGAGATCCCTATACTTTGAAACAGCTCCGAGGTTAAATCCTTCCAGTCGGGATTACTCCCAGAAAAAAGAGCAATCTTCTTCTCCCGTCCATACTTCTTCATCTGCTGTTCACGATCGGCAGCAATCTTTGACTCGGTATAAGTTTCAAAGTACATAAGTCGGTCGATTCCATATTTCTTGGTAAAGCCATCAAATGTCCCGGACTTATGCTGAATCATATGCTTCCTCATGTGATCGGTAAGACCAACATACAGTGTCCCAGTGAGGCTCGCCAGAATATAGACAAAGTAGCACCGCTGGAACCTTCGTATAGACTTTGGCGCTGTCGGGCTCACAGTCCTACAGAGCCTTCTGGGCAATAGGGTTCCCTCCCCTTCGGCAAGCTCAGGGTCGGGATTTCAGAAAAAACGCTCATGAAGCACTCACATTCCTGCCGCCGCCCGCACCTGCCCACACCGGCAGCTCCACATGAAACGTCGTCCCCTGTTCCTTTTTGCTGCTTACCGTGATTCGCCCGTGATGATCGCTGATGACCGATTGCGCAATCGCCAATCCCAGGCCCGTGCCATGCTGCTTGGTTGTGTAATAAGGAGTGAACAGGCGTTCGCACTCTTCTGCCGTCAATCCCGCGCCGGTATCGGCCAGTTCAAAAATCGCAAACCGATCGTCAGAGTTGGTCATCGTGCGGAAAATTAATGTGCCGCCTTGCGGCATGGCGTCAATCGCGTTCAGCACAAGATTTTCTATCACTCGACGAAGCAATACCGGATCGGCGCTTACCCGCGGCACGTCGCCCAGTTGCAATTGCGGTTGAATGCGCCCAGGATCGCGATTGAGCTGGCCCTGAAACAGTTGCGCTATGCTGCGGATTAATTCATTCAAGTCGACCGCCTGCAACTGCGGCGCGGGCATCTTGGAAAAATCGCTGAAGCGCCCGATGATGGTTTTCAGGTTGGCGATTTCCGCCAGCAGGGTCGCGGTGCTTTCCTGAAATACTTCATCAAACTCCTGCGGAGTGTTTTGCCGCGCGCGCAGCAGGTTCTCCACCGTAATCTGCAAAGGGAAGAGCGGGTTCTTCAGCTCATGGGCCAGTCGTCGTGCCAGCTCACGCCATGCCGCAACGCGTTCACTCTGCACCAGGCGCTCGCGCTGTCCCATCAGTTCTTGCGTCATTTGGTTGAACGCCACGGCAAGCTTGCCGATCTCATCCTTCCCGGAGGTTTCCACGCGCACGTCCCAATTGCCATGGCCGATTTCCGTTGCCGCCTGCGCCAGCGTCTTGATAGGCCGGCTGAATCGCGCCGTCACAATCCCGCTGACGACCACCCCGATAAAAACGCCCACTCCGGCAATGATCAGGCTGATGTTGCGAATGCGCTTTTCCAGTAGTAGCTCCTGCTCCAGCGAGTTGCCGACGAGCAGCACAGCCGGAACGCGATCGGTATAGCCGGGAAGGGGAATCGCATGCACAATCTCCTCATTCCCCTGAGCCTGCCCCAGATCGACGGTGACAGAGTCCTCAGCATGTTTGTCCAGAACTTTCTGGATGAGCGCCATTATCCTGGTTGCATTAAAAGTCTCTTTGCCCGGACCAATTATTTCTCCCGATCCCTGCTCCGGCACGCTGAAGATGGCCACGCGCAAACCTTCCGGCGGAGAGAGTGATTGCACAACCGTATCGAGCTTGCGCCCGCCGATCAGGTAATAGTTCAAGCCGTGGACCGGCACAACGCGAAAGCAGAGCATGGCCAGCACGCTGCCTTGCGGAGTTTCAACATGTTTTAGAAAAGCCTGGCGCGGCAAGGGCGAGGGAAGATCGAGAAACCAGCGCTGCTTGTATCCAAAGCGCGCGGGCCAGTGCGCTGAAGAAATAATCGCGCCGTCGGGCGCGATCAGGTCAAGAAAATCCAGCCGCTGCACCGCCGCGTTAGACGCAGCTTCATTCACGTAGTTTGCGTATTCTCCGCCGTTGGCCAGCTCTGTCAACGTGCGCTGCATCGCGTCAGAACCCGCAATTGAATCCACGCCGTGCGTTATCTCGTCGCCCGCATGCTCAAATTCGCGTCGGAACTGGTTCACCAGAGCCGACGTGCGCTCCTGCTCCACCTGGCGGAAAGCTTCGTGCGCGCGCTCTTCAATCAGCCACGCCACCGCGCCTACGCTGGCGGTAATGCTGATCGTCACCAGAAGAAGCAGCTTGGTCTTTAAGGACAATGCTTAGCGCGCTCCTTCCATCCAAAGCTGGTCAAGGCTCCACGCACCATTCAATTCTTGTTGCCAGTTGTGCGCCGCGCTGCTGAGCCAAAGCACCTGTGGGACATGCGCCACCGGCAACACGCGATTCGTCTCCAGCAATTTGCGTTCGATCTCCAGCAGGTCTTCCGGGCGCGTCGCGCCAAGTATTGCCGCAGTATTTTCCTGGGCGATTCCCAGATCGTCTATGCGCGCCGCCAGTGCAACCGATGGATCGAGCGATTGCAGCGGCACGCGTAACAAAACGGCATCCGCATTCATTGAAGCTCGCGCCGCTTTGCTGTAGAGATGGGATTCAGCATAGGGCTGAACGATGATGCCGGCTTCACGCGCGTCAACCGCAATGCGTTCCGCCGCCAACCGAGCCAGCGGATCCGCAAAATCATACGCGAGCGCAATCGGACTGATCACAACAAAGGCCGCCGCGTCCGAGCGCAACTCTTTTGCGCGATTGATATCTGCTGCGCCATTAAACATAAATTCATATCCCGTAAGCCACTGCGGCAACAGCCCGGAAGCGGGAGTTGCCTTGCGCTGAAAGATTACATTGCTGATGGCCGCGCGATTGATTGTCAATCCAAGCGCCTGGCGCACGCGCGCATCCACGGGCTTCCTACCCGGCCTTCCGCCGGAGTCCGGCTGAAGAAAAACCAACGCCAGCAGATCAGCCGGACGTGAGAGAGTTACAGTCTGGTTGTTCTGCTCCACGTTGCGGATCTGGTCCACGCTCAACTCGGTCGCCGCAAAAAGGCCAAGCTGGCGGTCCATGAGCTGGTCACGAAGACTTGCGCCCATCTGAAATTCAATGGCATCGGCAAAAGGGCGTCCGCCCCAGTAATCCTCATTCGCGGTGAACTGCGCGTGTTCGCCGGCTTGCCACTGATTGAGCTTGTAACTTCCTGTGCCTATCAGGATTGGTGGATTGCTGCCGTCGCCCTGGCGTTTCACGATTGCATAGCGCGGCAGCGCCAGCAACTCCGGCATTTGCTGGATGGCATAGGGCGTTTCTATCGACACGGTTTGCTTGTCAACCGCGGAGTATTTCCACGCCGGATTACTCTTCGCCAGGCTCGCTGCAACATCAGCCGCTGTCAGAACTGTGCCGTCATGGAAATTCGCCAGCCGTAGCCGAAATTGCCATGCTCGTTTGGACTGGTCGGCATGCCAGGACAACGCAAGCCCCGAACGCAAACGCCCCTGCGCATCGACTTGTGTCAGGTTCTCAAACGCCAGCGCAGCCATGCGATCACGCGCTGCGGGACGGTCCTCGTCGCCCAATGGATCAATAGAGAGCACGCGATCATGAAGTAGAATGCGCACAGTTCCGCCGTAGCGCGGACGCGATCCGCCATACGCGCCAGCTGCCAGCAGCAAGAAGCTACTGGTTGCAAATAACTGTAAGAGTAAACGCTTCATACTTTCCTGCCTGCGAATGTAACACTCCGTTCACTACCTGCCCGTAATTTCCCGCTGTCCACAATGCTTCCACCGTGCCAGCTAAATCCACCGGCGCGCTCACCGGCAAAGCTTCACGACCGGAAATCTCCACCGCCTGAACGCTATCCGGGCGTGTAGTGTCTGCTGGCGAACTCGTCAGCACTTGCCAGCCCGAACCGCAAACTGAATGCACCGGAGCCAGCGTGCTTCCCCAGCCATTGAAAGTTGCTGCCGGTGTGTTCAGGTCATTTTGAAAAAGCCGTGTGTGCCCGTCCGTCCCGGTGAAAAGCCAAACATGCTGATCGCCGCTCTGCCATGTTGCTCCGGAAAAAAATGCCGTCACCGATGCTCCGGCACTTGGGCCTGCCAACAGACCGTTAAAGAAATTCCTTCGCGGACTAAAAAAGGCAACCAAGCCTTCGCCGATTGGCCAGGGATCGTCGCTGGCGCGGCAATCGAGCGACGGAGGCGAAATCTTTCCGCTGCAACGCGTTTCCGGAAGAAAAACATTGATCTCTCCGCTGTGTACTTCCAGCTGTCCGCGCAAATCGCGCGGCCACGGGTTCTGGTGTGGGATTCCCAGCGTCTGCCGCGGACGCCATTGGCCTGAATCCATTGAATACACCGCAACCTGGCTCGGCTCGAGTACCAGCAGGTTTTGGCTGTCCTGATAAAAGTCCAGGATCGGCGTTTCCTGCTGCCATACTGATATTTTGCGGATGGTGAGCGTGGTGGCGTGCGCTGACTGTGCCTGCTGCGCGCGCGGTAATTTCTTAATTACCGTCTGGCTGCTCGATCCCTGCTGTACGCTTGCGATCAAAAGATAGCCTTGCCAGTCTTCAGAAAAAGTTATGTGCACTTCCGCCACTGCCTGTTCCGGTTTCACTACCCTGACTTTGGCGTTACGGAAGGAGTTGAAAATTGCATTCTGCAAGGCTTCCAATCGTTCTGGTGACAGCGAAGACAGATTCTGGAAAGTTACAGCAACGGCCGAGGGCGATCCCGCGCGCGACTGGATCAGTTGGACAAATTCTGTGGCAGCAGCGGGAAGGGAAGGCATCTCTTGCGACGCGGCTGAAGCGACCGCCGCACAGAAAAACAAAAACGCGCAGAGCCATCGTCTATTGGCGGTCTTAGGCATTGAATGAAAGCTTGTATAGCTCCTCATTTGACTGGAAAACATCGCAATTAGCAATCGGGGAAATGAACTAGTCAAGAGCAAATCCACCACGGAGGCACGGAGACACGGAGGAAAAGCAAGGCTGCCGCAGATTAGCGCAGATAAACGCTGATCTAAACACATCACAAGATCGAATTTTAAGATCAGTGTTCATCTGCGTTTATCAGCGGCAAATATTTTTTGTTTTTCTCCGTGTCTCCGTGGTGAAAATTGCCCTTCCGCCGGCCCGGGCCGGCGTGTCCCGGCGGGGACATGGCAGCCCGGATAACTACCGGCAGAAACTTATCTTCCTTTCCATGACTTGTTTCTAGTCGCTTGCTGTGCCGGCGCAGGTTGCTCGTCCTGCTCCGGGTCGGAGCCTTCATTCTCTTCCGCTGCGGCCTGTGCCGCTTTGGCGTTGGTGAATGCCTCCGGCGTCACGCCACTCTTCATTATGTCGTTGAAAAAGATCTTGGCGTCGGATGGCACCATCATGATCTGCAGCTTGTCAGACATGCGCTCGGCCACAATCTTATTGATCAACAGCGGGCTCTCTTTCAGCAGCGCAGCTTCTGACTTCATGCGTTCGCCGTCAGCCACCGCCACAATGCGTATACGGTTGGCTTCGGCTTCGGCGAGCATGCCTCGGCGTTCCATCTCAGCCTTGCTGTCGATCACCTTGGCCTGCGCCTGAGCTTCCGCATTTTTCACAGTAGTTTCTTTCTGCGCTTCAGCTTCCAGGCGCGACTGCTCAATCTGTTTCTGTTTCAGCGGCAGAGTAAACTGCATTGCGTCTGCTTCTGACTTGGCTTGCAACACCCGTACTTCTCCCGCGCCCTGCGCCTGTTTTACCTGCTGGACGCGTGCCGCTTCGGCCTCCAGCTCCGCGATCTTCACCTGCTTGGCTTTCATTTCTGTTTCCACGCCCATGCCTTCATTCTGCTGCTCTTTTAGCAGCAGACCTTCCAGGCCTTTGGCGTATTCCTCCGGCAATTGAACGTCGCGCAGCATGACCTCTTTCACAATGATGCCGTCAGCTCCCAGCTTGCGTGTAATGCG
Organism: Terriglobia bacterium; assembly: GCA_020072645.1. Lineage (NCBI taxonomy): Bacteria > Pseudomonadati > Acidobacteriota > Terriglobia > Terriglobia bacterium. The sequence continues at coordinate 85,209 of JAIQGK010000014.1, read as the reverse complement.
GTCCGCGGCAGATTGCCGTATCTCTTCGCGTTTGGTGGCAAAAACTTCGCGGACGGTATAGTTCGGCGCCAGCTCGCGAAAGACGCTGGAAACCACCGGCGGAACAATCTCTTTCTCTACCGGCTGCGGCAGGTTGGCATGGATGTAATCGAGCTTTGCCGGATCGAACTTATACCGCACGGTAATGGCCAGCCCAATGCTTAAGCCTTCCCGCGACTGCACGGTGAATGCATCGGCTTTCTTGTTTTTGCTTTCACGCTTTTCTGCTTCGGCTTCGCTGGTCGATTCCAGTCCGTCCTTGCCGGAAGAAGTTGTCAGCACCTGGTCGCGAATGTCATACAGCACTACTGAATCGAGCATGGGAACCACAAAATGGACACCCGGATACAACGTGCCGGGCAGCGTTCCTGCAGTCTGGCTCACTCTGATGCCACCCATCCCGCTGGGCACCACCACTATGCCGGCAGCAAGGATGAGCGGCAGCCAGGCCGCAGGAAACGCCCATTTGGCAGTGGTCCAGTTCAGTTGCGGTTTTTCCACGGTAGCGCCACGGGTTAATGGCCGCTCCGCGGGGGCGCCTTCCGGTCCCGATGAAAGCCCGGATTCGGAGCCTGGAGCTATATGTCGCAACTGGCGGTGATACTGGACAACCCTGTAAAGATTTTTGAAAACGTTGATGGCGGCGGTCGCAAGCAGGCCCCAGCCGGTAAACAACAGCAGATATCTCAAGAACAACATCGCAATGCCTCCTAAAATTCCAAAACCCGATTCACCGCAGAGGCCGCAAAGAGCGCAGAGGAGAGAATCAAAGGACCGGACCCGCTACCTGCCAGTTGTCTCTTCTGCTTGCTCCCACTGCCTTGCTTCCCGATCTGTGCTCATTCGTGCTCTTTCGCGTTGATTCGCGGCTGATCTTTTGCTCTCTGCGATCTCCGCGTTCTCTGCGGTTCAAATTCCTTCTGTCCTATTGCTCAGCGGCTTCAACCGTTGTCGGAAGTGCTGCTGCAGGTCCTACTTCGCTGTTTGTAGCGGCGGCCAGCGTCACGGCCTGCTGTGATGAGGTTGGCGCGGTGAAAACCTTGGCGATCATTGCGTCACGTTCACGCCGGACCATTACCGTGTCACCTACCTGCACCAGCGTGTAAAGCTCTTCCACATCCTGTTTGCGCATGCGAAAGCATCCATGCGATACCGCTTTGCCCACGGAACTCTGCACGTTGGTTCCGTGGATGCCGTACCCTTTCAGGCTCAGTCCCATCCAGCGCGTGCCCAGCGGATTGTCTTTGCCCGGCGCAATCTCCTTATCGCCGTGCCGGTAGACGGGGTCTTTGGCGTGGTTGATGATCACAAAATCGCCGTCGGGGCTTGGTGTGCCGCGCGCGCCCACAGCAATGGGATAAGTCTTCAACACCTGGCCGTGATCGATGACCGCCAGTTGACGGTCCGCGATGCTGATAATGATCTGGCGTTTAGGGGCGGGGTCTGCGCTGTGGGCGATGGCTGCGTGTATGACGCTGGTTTCATCTGGCTTGTTCTTGGGAGCGATAACTTTCTGATCGGTAGCTATCGGATTTGCCGGAACTTGGATTGCCGGCTTGCTTGCCGCAACTTGCGGGTCCTGGCTAACCGCCAAACGCTGCCGCATCGCAGACTGCTCAAGACGTTCCTGTTCGCGCTGCAGGCTGGCGATGTGGGCCTTGGCAGCCAGATGGATGCTGGTCAGCGAGAAGGCCAACGCCGCAAAGATCGCAATGATTTTTGATTTTCCTGAGATCACAACTAGCCGCCGCATGTTGATTTCTCCTTGTGTCGTGTGACACCAGGATTAAGAGCAGCCGGGCAGCCAAGTCTTAACTTGTTGATAATAAACAGCTTATAAAATGTTTAAGTCAGGGCATACGTGGGGGAACATAGACACTGTGTCGCCTGGGACACGCCATCGGGCAAGAAAAAAATGGGTTTCAGGCAGCTATACCTGAAACCCTAGGAGCGCAGCCAGAGTCGAGATACGCAAGCGCGAAATGGAATTGCCAAGGTCCGCGCCGGTTGCCCAAAAATCCAGCCGCTACAGAGATTAGACACGATGCAGGAACGCGCGGAACAGAAAAATTGAGAGTGGAAAGGCGAGATGTATTGAATGGATAATGGCTAGGCAGGGCAGCAAGAAGGTGGGGGTGAGGTGAATTGCTACCACAAATAGTAAAGGCTGTGACATTGGTTATGCTCTAGCCGCCAACTCCTGCGAGGGAGCTAACAACGTGGATGCATGTACCGTCACAGCCCTTGATGCGATCACTGCTTTCGCAGTTCCTGACCCCAACCTGCCCCTCGCAGAGCCTGTCGGTTTTTTCGGGTCCGGGTGTTCACTGGATCGCTCCATTGAACCTGATCACCCAGTCTACTTCGGATCAGCCACTGTTTATTTTGGCTAACCCTTTCGACCGTCGACATGTGTGATCCTAGCTGAAGACCGTGAAAAGTCAACGCCCGTGATCTGTGCAAACGAAGATTTTTTTCCACGATTTCCCGATTTGAAAAACGTAGATAAAATGCGGCTGTGATGACGTTCTTTCCTGCTCGTCCGCGATTTCCACAGTGGTTTCCACAAAATTTTTATCTCCAAGGTGCTGCTCCAAACGTGCGAACGAACCAAAGATGTTCTTGACGGCACAACCTGATCTGCCTCATTGTGTCTCTTAGAGACCAGATGTCAGATCTCATCGCCTATGTCGACGGTGGTTCCCACGGCAGTCCGGGGCCTTCCGGCATTGGCGTTCTGATTGAGAAGCCGGACGGGGAAATGATCCGCATTGCCCGCTGGATCGGCCACCATGACAACAACGTGGCCGAATATGCCGCCCTGCTGGAAGCCCTGCAGCGCGCGTTGGAACTCAATGCCACCTCACTCAGCGTCTTTAGCGATTCAGAGCTGGTCGTAAAGCAGATGACCGGCGAGTATTCCTGCCGCAGCCCGCGGCTTTACTCTCTCCACTGGATGTGCCGCAAGCTGGCCCGCACCCTGAAGTTCTGTATCTCCCACATTCCGCGCGAGCAGAACCAGGAAGCCAACCGCCTGGCGAATCATGCAGTGCGGTTTCGACGGGAACCCGTGCTGGATCAGATAGTATCGCCGTAATCGCGCGGAATCGCCGTGATCGGAAAACCAAAACCTTACCACGGATTTCACTGATCACACGGATTGTTGGGGTTTCCAGATCGCGCGTAAGATATTAACGGCCAGCCGAGCCCTTCGACAAGCAGCTTGATCCGTGGCATCCGTGTTGAGATTTTGGTTTTGCTTTTACGCCTTGGTGTGCTCGTAATATTTGCCGATGATGTGTCCTATCTCCACTGCTGCTTCAGGATCAAGGTCCACAAATTCAAATCCAGCATACTGCTGGTCGGCAAAGCGCAGACGCGCGTTCACGCGCACGCGGATGTCTTCCGTCGGCTCATGGATAGTGAAGGTATAGATTTTGCTGTCTTCGTTGTAGTGCCGGTCGGGCTCCATCATAAAGCCGCCGCGCGCCAATTGACGCAGCACACCGGCTTGCCCGCCCTTGGCATCCATCACCAGCACTTGCGACTGATGCGCGATATCCACTCGCTCAAATCTGCGGCGTTCCTCTGGATTTTGCGCTTCCTGCGTAGGCCTCATTGAATCTGTTCTCCAAATGCGCTGACTGGATCAATGTCCACGGGCACATCTTTTACACTCGTTAGCGCCGATTTTAACTCAGCCGGCATGGAATCATACTTTTTAAACCATTGCTCAGCGCGGTTCCTGTCGCCTGTGGCCTCAATTTCCAGCAGCTCTTTGGCCAGCGTGGCAATCGCATCCGGCATCTTTGTGAAATCAATTGCATACTTTGATGTCTTAGGATCGAACGTGATGGCGCCCTGTTCGGCCAGATAGTTAAATTCCATCATCTCCGCGCGACCGTGGGCTTCAGCCACGCCAAAGCGCACCGTACGGAAAATCCCGGCCACGTGCGACGCATAAAACGTGTTGGCCTGCGTTTTCTGTATCACGCCTTTGTCCATCAGCCAGTTCAGCGCGAACAAGCCCACAACGTCAGCCTTGGCTTCCTCCAGTCCGGAATATGTCGGCCCAATCGACTCGCGAATATCGGCCTTGCCGGCTGCTGTGCGTGCATAAGCCGGTCCCAGTCCGTGGCAGATTTCGTGCATCAGCACCACGGCAAGATAGCCTTCCATGCTGGCCAGCGCTGCCTGGTCTTCCCGCATCAACTGCTTGCCAATGGGCAGCACCACGTAGTTCACGCGCGCATCCATGTAATTCTTGAAGAAAATTTTCTTGGTGCCTTTTTCCTGGTGAATGCGCGGATCGTTCGGCAGATTGTCCGCCACCGCCTGATATCCATGGCGCAGGTCACCGGCGCGGAAGGGCGTGTCCATTACTTCCATCGGGGTGCTCTTGCCTTGCATTGACGGACGATCTTCCGGCGCCAAGGGCAACGCGTCCTGTATGTCCGGAACGTATTTCTTGAACGTATCCAGGCTGTCGCTTTCTTCCTGATTGCGGATCATCACCGCCGCACCGTAAGAGGTCTTCACGCCCAGCAGATCGTCGAGATAGGTTTCATACGGCGCAAAGATAATGTCGAACTTTGGGTTCTCCAGGTCGAGCCACGCTATATCGCTCTTGTAATAGTCATCTGTGAGCAGCGCTTCAGCGCGTAACTGGAGGAAGCCGGCAAAGGCTTTGTCCGGACTGAGAGCCGCGGCCTCACGCAAGGCCTTGGCCGCGCCCGTAAGCCACGGCTTGTATTCAACGTGGTAAGGAACTCCAACCAACTCGCCGCCTTGGCGCTTAACCACCGTGAACGGACTATAAATCTGGGCCTTCTTTTCCGGATGCTTGGCGACGTACGCTTCAATCTCCTGCCGTGTGATGCCCGCAGGGTAAAGCGCATGGCCGGGCAGGAACGGGTCGCTGCCGATGAATGGCTTCTGGTTTTCCAGCAGATCATAGCGGCTGCCGTTGATCATCAGAAAGCGGCGGATCTTCTGGTTCATTACCTGGTTGCAGCCCAGCAGGCGCTTGTACAGCTCCAGCCCTTTAGGATCGCTCTGCCGCCAGTGGATGCTTTCCAGAAATTGCGAAGCTTCCACCAGCTTGTAAACCATCTTGCGCTCGTTGTCGGTGAGACCGCTCACGCTAAAGGGCATGGAAACAAGCTTGAACTTGTTTACCTGCGCGGCAATATCTTCATTCACGTTCTCTTTCAAAAGACATTTATCGGCGGTCTTGGGGGGAGGCGCGGCGCGCCGGCCCGCCTGGGCCAATAGTGTCACCGGAAGGACCATTGCGAAGAAAAGTGCCAACAGACAGGTTGCTGTTTTCATAGGCAAGATTCTAGCAGCCTGGGGACCCCGAAGCATTCGTCTGGGGATGCGCAGAAAATCTACCACGGAGGCACGGAGACACGGAGAAAAGCAAGACAAGAATGGCAAGAGGTCGGGCCGAAAAGGATTTTCTGGCATAGCTTGATGCCGACTGATCGCGGACAAGATGCAGCCGCAATCGTTATGAAGGCGTTCTCGATCATAAGACCTCAGCTATTTTGATCTTTGGTTTCCTCCGTGTCTCCGTGCCTCCGTGGTAGATTTCTGTGCATGGTTTCCCAAACCCTCCTCATCGACGCCGACGACACGCTCTGGGAAAACAACGTTTACTTTGACCAGGCCATTGCCGACTTCATCGAGCGGCTGAACCATCAGCATCTTTCCCCGGACGAAGTCCGGAAATTCCTGTATGAGGTCGAACGCGAGACGGTGCTGGAGCGTGGTTACGGCTCGCACAGCTTTTCGCACTCTCTGGTCAAGTGCTTTGAGCGCCTCTCAGAAAAGCCGGTCACACCGGAGCTGCATGAGTTCATCTGGGGCTTTGCTCACAAGGTTTCAAACTATCCCATTGAGTTAATCGATGGCGTGCCGGAAACGCTGAACTATCTTTCTGGCCGTGGCCATCACATGGTGGTAATGACCAAGGGCGACTTCACGGAACAAGCCGGAAAGGTGGAACGTTCTGGAATCAAGGAATATTTTGCCGCCGTCGAGATCGTGGCGGAAAAAACCGAGTCTGCTTATAAAGAGATCATCGCCAAGTATGAGTTTGAGCCGCAGCTCACATGGATGGTCGGCAACAGCCCCCGGTCGGACATCAACCCAGCGCTGGCGGCGGGCATCAACGCCGTCTTTGTCCCGCATGACCTCACCTGGGCGCTTGAGCATGAAACCGTAAATCCTGCACCTAAAGGGCTCAAGCTGCTACAGGTCGAGAAATTTGTGGAGCTGCAAGAGCATTTCTAGAAGCTTCCGGTCCCTCCGCTCCTCCATAACTCATCCAAATTGGCGTAGGTTTCAAAGGTTTTCCTTTGCGTTCCTTCGTGTCCTTAGTGGTTAACGGTTTTGCTTTTCTGATCCCGCGCGATGACGGCGATATCGGGTGATCACGGCAATTTCTTGCAGCCCTCTGCCTACGTCCTTCAGCCAGCGACCCACCCCCCATAGGACCTTTGTTGAAAACAAAAGCTTAACCCTAATTCGACCGAGCGGTGACCGAGCGGTTGAAGCCTTTTTTCTCCGTTTTCAGGGCCTCAATCGCGGTCAATTTCGGCCCTGTTTTCTCGCTCCAACTGTTCGGTCGGCAGAGGGTCGCAAAGGGCCAGGGGTTCCATTTTTGGCTGACGGCTGAGTGCTGATTGCTAATTTTCAAAGAACCCTCACCGCATAGCGGCTCCTCGCTGGGAGGAAATAATTAACTTTACCATTTGTTCGCCCGGTGGTCAAGAAAACCAAGCGCCGGAGGTGCGACCACAAGTTAGCCCACCCTGAGGCGAGCGCACGCGAAGCCGGAAGGGTGGGTAGGCAAGTAAATAGGCTTGAGCGCCGTTAGGTGCGGCACATAAACTTTCCAAAGAATTAAGGCATGTATCAAGGCATGATTTAGGCGTGCGGCGTAGCGGGCCAACTAGAAAATGCGCCATGGCTAAACGATAATTGGGCATGTCTCTTCCAGAAGAAATAAGGCGCGCGGATGCTCTCACTCTTTTGAACCAGGTATTCACGATATTGGGTGATAGAGCGATTGACTGCACCTTATTTGATTGCTCTGATCCAACTTATGCGATTGTCCAGAGCACATCGTGGAATGAACTCTGTTCGGAAGGCTTGCTGGTAAAGAAGACCGATATGTTGTATGTGCTCACGGCAAAAGGATGGAGCGAGGCTCTCATTCGTGCTGACATAATTTCTACAGATACGTTCAATCACCGTATTGGCGAGTTAGCAAAATCACTAAAGGATCAAGTTAAGGGCCGGCACTATTCTGCAATTTTGCCGTTTGATGATGTTGTTAAAGCCTGTGGTCTTCCTTCAGGCTGGGTTTTCAATGCAATCGATTCCCACATAATATCTCGAGTGCATGGCAAGCAAGATGCGTCTTGGATGGAGGGTTCGCGTGGACGTTTGGTCGATATTCCCAGAGATTTTGGATTGATTGAAATGGATTTATTTGCCGATATCAGGGCCGAAAACCTCAAACTGACCAATGAATTAGAACGGATGGAAGAGCTATATGGAGACTACCGATGCGGAACTTGTTCGGCGCCTCTGACGGTTCGCGGGTCTTGGGACCATGAATATGGCACAGAAGACGTTATGGAGTATGCCTGTGGAATGACGGTAGGTGCTCCTTATGGAGATATCCCCTGTACTCAGAGCTCTCAATTTCCTAAATTTGAGGATTTCCTATTAACGACGAAGTACGATGGAAATCAATGGTGGTGTTTTGCCCGCTCAGTTGGTCCTGTCCATCTTGCGAATACTGCTGGCAGGACAGAAGAAGAGGCTAAGATAGCGATGCGCAATCGATATCTCGAACGCGCAAGGCCTTGGAGAAAATAGAATGAACGAACACGGCGAGGAGAATGTCAGAATTCCTCGTTGAGAAATCCCATCATCTCGAAGGGCTAATTTCCCTTTGTAAATGATAAAAAAATGACGCAATCCCAATCACGCCGCAAGAAAAAAATCCGTCCGAAGCTTGCCCAAGCCACCGCCCGCTACTTCCGCAAGCTTGACGAAATCGCTGCCAAAGAGGAAAACCTGTTAGCGGCAAGCCTTCGTTTAACCAAACCGCTCATTCAGGATATTGACCGCTCATAGCGGGTCAATGTTCAGTTTTTGCAAAATGTCTTCCGGCTCCGGTCTCTTCCGCCAGTCCGCATCAACTCTTGCCCAGGTAATCTTTCCGTTCGATTGCACGATGTAAGTCGCGGCTAGCGGCAGCTCCCAGCCCTGGTCGCCGTTATAACCCGGTAGCTTGGTCATGATGCTTTCATACATCGCCTGCATCTCCGGGGAGAGACGATAGGCAAGCCCGAATTTGCGTGCGACCTGATTTCCCTGATCGCTCAGTACAGGGAAGCGCAGCTTGTGCATGTCGCGCGTCATGTAGGAGTGCTTTTGTGTCTGCGGGGAGATAGCGACCAGCGACGCGCCGGCTCCAGCAATCTGGGGATGAATTGCCTGCAATGCTGCGAGTTGGGCGTTGCAGTAAGCGCACCAGCGTCCGCGAAAGAAGACGATTGCGAGAGGGCCATTGCGAAGCAAGTTTTGTGAACGCCAAAGCATGCCGTCGCCGTCAGGGAGTTCGAAGCCCGGCGCAAGATCGCCGGCCTTGAGCGCGCGATCAGCCAGTCCGGACTTGATCAGATTCTCGGCGAAGCGATCGACCAAGGCCAAGCGCTCGGCGGGAACCATGGCGCGCAACTTGGCGGTGAGTGAGTCGAGTTGTGCATTAAGATCCAAGAAAATCAAAACCCACCACGGAGACACGGAGGCACGGAGAAAAGCAAAAAGATTAGCCACGAATGCACGCGAATCGGCCGAATTTAATAGAAAGTTTTAATTCGTGTTCTTTCGTGTTGATTCGCGGCCAAATCCTGATCAGTGTCAATCAGTGAAAATCAGTGGTAAGGATCTACCGCATTCCCGGCAGCTTCATCCCGGCCAGCTTGCGGCTGAAACTGGATTTGCCCATGTCTTTGAACATCTTGCGCATCTGCGCGTACTGGCGCAGAAGCTGGTTCACTTCCTGCACGCTGGTGCCGGAGCCGCGGGCAATGCGCTTGCGGCGGCTGCCGTTGATGATTTCGTGATGGTTGCGCTCTTTCGGCGTCATGGAATTGATGATGGCTTCCACGCGCGTGATCTGGCTTTCGTCCACGGAATCGGCGGCTTTCTGCATGCCGGCAAACGGCCCAATGCTGGGCAGCATCTTGATGACGCTCTGCAACGAGCCCAGTTTCTTTACCTGGCGAAGTTGGTCGCGGAAATCCTCCAGTGAGAAGCCTTCACCGCCCAGCGCTTTCTTGGCAAACTCTTCTGCTTTTTTCTGATCGACGTTCTCCTGGGCTTTTTCTACCAGCGTAAGGATGTCGCCCATGCCCAGAATGCGCCCTACAATGCGGTCAGGATGGAAAGGCTCAAGCGCGTCATACTTTTCACCCACGCCAATGAACTTGATGGGCTGGCCGGTGACCTGGCGTATGGAGAGCGCCGCGCCGCCGCGTGCATCGCCATCCATTTTGGTGAGCACCACGCCGGTGATGGAAAGTTTTTTGTGGAACTCGTCGGCGGAGCGCACGGCATCCTGGCCGGTCATGGCGTCGGCCACGAACAAGATTTCCTGCGGATTAAGAATCTTCTTGAGCGACTGCATTTCTGCCATCAGTTCGTCATCAATGTGCAGTCGTCCGGCGGTATCAACGATCAGGAAGTTGCAGCCGCTGTTGATGGCTTCCTTGCGCGCTTCTTTTACCAGTCGCTCAACGGTTGGCGTATCGGAGGTTTCAACCTTGCCTTCGTAGAGGTTGGCCTTGATTGCCTCTGCTACAACCTTCAACTGCTGGCGCGCCGCAGGACGATACACGTCCACTGAGACCAGCATGGGCCGGTGTCCGCCTTTTTTCAGCCACGCGGCAAGCTTGCCGGAAGTAGTGGTCTTGCCGGAACCTTGCAAGCCTGCCATCAGGATCACTGAAGGCGGCTGCGATGCGAACTTGAGCTTGGCCGTGTCCTTGCCCAGGACTTCAACCAGCTCGTCATGCACGATCTTGACGATCTGCTGCGCCGGAGAAAGCGCCGTCATCACTTCCTGGCCAACCGCTTTCGCCTGGACGCGGTCAATAAATTCCTTGACCACTTTGAAGTTGACGTCGGCTTCCAGCAAGGCCATGCGGATTTCTTTCAGCGCTTCCTGGATATTTTCTTCGGTGAGCGTGCCCTGTCCGCGCAGGTTCTTGAACGCCCGTTGCAGTTTTTCCTGAAGATTTTCAAACATAGATAAAGACAGTGTCCCTACAGTGGGATTAGATGCTCAAGGTGCAGGTCTAACCCTTATTGTAACAGCCTAGCTAATCGCCTAGGGGCACCGCGACGGTCACCAGAAGACGCGTGAGAATGTTGGTATTAACCGCGACCATGCTTGCTTTGCACGGCACGGACGATCCCAGCCTTCATGTCTTCAACTGTCGCACGCGCAGGAATTTTTGAATTGCCCTCAGCTTTTGCGGCGGCGGCAACGGCTGCCTGGATGTCTTGCAGCGTGTTCGTACGTCTGCCGGAAACAAGGATTTTCATGACGCCCTTCGATTTGGATTTCCTCGCCATTGTAATGAATTATCACTCTACCGTATTCAAGGAGCGAAGCCGAGACATTCCGCCTTACCCGCTCTTTTTCTGCTCCGCGCCCAGATAGTTCAGGAAGGCGCGAACGAGTTCGCGTTTGAGCGCCTGATCGTCCTTGGGCAGAAAGTTTTTCAGTGGTCCCAGGTCGGTGGGCATCACCACAATTTCGTACAGCGTGCTTACCACCATCATAAAAGCCATGGATATAGCCATGCGGGGATCAGGATGCTTGATTTCCTTGCGGTGAGTCAGAAACAGGTCGACGACGTGTTCAATGGCGCGGACCTCAAATTTGCAGGCCGTCTTCCAAAACGCGGTATTTGCTTTGCCGCGAACAAAGGTGCGCATCGCCCGCAGCAGTGCCGCGTTGACGCGATAGCTGAGCACCATGCCGCCGATCACCTGATCGGCAAAGACCGGCAGCGGGATCTGCGCCGCGGCGGTGGGCGTAAGGCCGAGTTTCATTCTTTCGTCCTGGCGCTCCAGCATGCCCAGGATGGTGGCTTCCAGAAGCTCATCTTTGTCATGAAATCGGCGGTAGATGGCGCCCGGGGTCAGCCCGGCGTGCTGTGCGATGCGGGGAATCGTAGCGCCTTCAACCCCATGCTGCCCCAGGACTTCTGCCGTTGCTTTCTGTAATTTGCGCAGCGATTCGCGGCTGCGCTCCTGCTGGGGGGCGAGTGTCTTTTTTGCCATGGGAAATATTTATACCAACCTGCCCAAAATTGTACTTGACAGTTATGTAAATGTGAATTTACATTTACATATTGTGGAGGACATACGAAGTGGCAAACCATGAACAGCAGAGCAAAAGGGAAGAACGAAAGCAAAACTTCCTGGCGATGGCGGGCCTGATAGGAACGTTTGGGGCCGGAGCTTTCGCTGGATCGAAGCGAGAAAAACTTACCCTGAGCATGGGCGCGGATGAACTCAGGCAGGTAGACCTGCTGGTGGAACGCGGGCTTTACCCAAGCCGCGAAGCCTTTCTGCAAGCCGCAGCGCGCAATCTGCTGCATGAGCACGGCATGGACCTGCCGCAGTCGGCGACGAGCCGGCTGACGGCCGCAGGCATCGTCATGCACAACCGCAAGAGCCTGGAAAAACTTCTTGCCGCTGGGAGACAAGTTGAACTCAACGTAACCGGCATTCTTCGGCTCGCCGACGACGTTACTCCGGAGCTTGCCTGCGCCGTTATCAAGCAACTCAAAGTCTGCGGAGCGTTCCAGGCGAGCGCGGAAGTAAAGGCAGCGCTCAAAGACCGCATCCATTAGCCGCGGTGAAGGAGAGAGATAGATGGACACCAACACGCAAGAAGCCGGCAACGAGATTTACGCAGGGCTCTACCTGCGCGCCAAAAGGCAGCTACGCTCTTTAAACTGGAGTCGAAGCAGAAGCAAGAAAGAATCGACCAACTCTGCGGAAACCGAAACCGAGCGTCCCTGGGCTGGTCTGGCGGAGTGGTTGCGCGTGGCGCATTCACTTCTCGATGACAAGACGGTGGAGTTGACTCGCAACGCCGATTGATAAGGAGAACTTTCATGGCTGCCGCCAGCCTACCTGTACCTTCCGCTCCGCCGGCCGCGCTGCATCCGTTGCGTGAGCGCAACTTCCGCATGCTCTGGGCAGGCTCAGCTATTTCCGCCATAGGCGACCAGTTTTATCTGGTGGCGCTGCCGTGGGTGGTTTTGCAGCTGACCGGATCAGCCGTAGCCGTTGGCACCATTCTTATGGCGGTGGCCATCCCGCGGGCCGCACTGATGCTGTTTGGCGGCGCGCTGACGGACCGCATCTCTGCCAGAAGGATCCTCATGAGCACCGCATCGGCCCGCACGCTCCTGGTTACGGTCATCGGATTTCTTCTGTGGTGGCATTTGCTGCAGCTTTGGCAGCTATATGTTCTTGGTTTCTTCTTCGGCGTGGCTGATGCGTTTGCATGGCCCGCTGCCACCACGCTGCTGCCGTCAGTGGTCAAGCGTGAACAACTGGTGGCCGCCAACTCAGTTTTTCAGACTACCGGACAGCTCACCACCATCGCGGCGCCTGCTCCGGCGGGACTCGTGATCAAGGCCCTGGGCACTGCGTGGGCATTTTTCATTGACGCCGTTAGTTTTCTGTTCATCATCGCCGCGCTATGGCAGTTGCCGGATCCGCCGAAAGCCGGGCCTGCCGCCAAGCCTCCCGTGTGGCGTTCAATCCTCGATGGAATCGCTTACGTTCGCGGCGACGTGCCTTTGCGTTCACTCATGCTGGTGGCGGCGATGCTCAACTTCTGCATCAGCGGCCCCATGGGGGTTGGACTGCCGTATCTGGTGAAAACAAAATTCGGTTCAGCCGCGGCCTATGGGCTGGTAATTTCGGCCATGGCAGCAGGAGGCCTAATTGGTGCGCTGCTGGCTGGAATATTAAAGATCAATCGGCGCGGTCTTCTGCTGCTTGGCGCGTGCGTGGCGATCAGCGCCGGCATCGCGTCAATCGGCCTTCTCGGCCACCTGTGGTTAATCGCTGCTGTGTTGCTGTTGCTGGGCTGCAGTGCAGGCGTTGCCAATGTGCACATTGCCGCGTGGATCCAGCAACGGATTGACGCCACGGTGCGTGGCCGCGTCTTCAGCGTTCTGATGCTGGCCAACTTCGGGCTGGTCCCGGTCTCGCTTGCCGTTGCGGGCCTGCTGATCGCCTGGAGCCTCAACCTGATGTTCCTGATCGCCGGTGTATCGATGCTGCTGGTCACGGCTTTTGGGGCATCGCAGAAGCAGGTGCGCGCGATTGAATAGGAAATCGTGAGCTGAACTCGCTGGGTCTGCGCGGCTGCGACTATACTGTCTGTCTGGAGCGGCTTATGACAGACCTCCGCAGCACTGCTGTTTCTGACTCTCCCGTTTGCTGGCCTGCTTTACCTCTTTCCGAATGGCAGGATACTCGCGACACATTGCACATGTGGACGCAGATCGTGGGCAAGGTCCGGCTGGCGCTTACGCCCAGGATCAATCACTGGTGGAACGTGGCTCTTTACGTGACCGCGCGTGGCCTGACCACTTCGGCCATTCCGTATGGCGATCGCGTCTTTGAAATTGAATTTGATTTTCTCGAGCATCAACTGATCATCAAGACCTGCGACCCCGCGACAAAAATCATTCCTCTGGGGCCGCGTAGCGTAGCCGATTTCTACCAGGAGTTTATGGCGGCGTTGCGAGCGTTGAAGATCGCCGTGGCGATCTGGCACATGCCGGTAGAGATCGCCAATCCTATCCCGTTCGACCAGGACAAAACTCACGCTTCCTACGACAAGGAATATGCTCGCCGCTTCTGGCGCACGCTGGTTTCGATCGATGACGTGTTCAAGGTCTTCCGCTCGCGCTTTATCGGCAAATCCAGCCCGGTACATTTCTTCTGGGGCAGCTTTGATCTGGCGGTCACACGTTTCTCAGGGCGTCCAGCGCCGGAGCGCAATGATCCCGACCCGATTCTGCGCAAGATCATGCAGGAAGCTTATTCGCATGAGGTGATCAGCGCGGGCTGGTGGCCGGGCGGCGGCGACGTGAAAGACGCCGCGTTCTACTGCTATGCCGCGCCTACGCCACAGGGTTTTGCCGAGCAGAAAGTGCGTCCGGCGGCCTCGTTTTATCATCAACAACTCGGAGAATTTCTGCTGATGCATGAAGACGCGCGCCACGCCAGTTCGCCGACCGCTGCTGTTCTGGAATTTCTGCAAAGCACGTATGAAGCCGGTGCGTTAGTGGCAAAGTGGGACCGCGCATCGCTTGAACGGACAGAAGAACCAGCCGCTGGTGCGGCCTAAAGGAGAAAGCCATGGCCCAGAGTTGCAGCCACATGAAGCAGATCAAATTCAAATCCACAGAGACCGATGTCTGCGAAGACTGCATCAAGACCGGCGATACCTGGGTCCATCTGCGGCTGTGCCTGGAATGCGGCCATGTGAGCTGCTGCGATTCATCCAAGAACAAGCACGCGACGAAACATTTTCATCGCACCAAGCATCCGCTCATCCGCTCCATTGAGCCGGGCGAAGCGTGGATCTGGTGCTATGTGGATGAACTCTCTCCGGGCGAGATAGCGGCGTAAGGCGCTTCGGAGCCCAAAACAATTTCAAAAATACTTCGGTCATCTGCGCCGATTTCCCTCGCACCGTCCCAATTCGGAACCGCCCTCCGTTACTCATACGTTTTTTTCTTGGTTAACTGCCACTCATCGATATAAAAATTGAGCCAACAAGGCAGATCTGAGCCTCCGCTGCTAGTTCAATCGCGTCTTCCATTGAAGCAATCGCACCAAACCACCGCATGAACGTGCAAGAAGGACAGGTCTGAAAACACAGCGCATTTGTTCAAGCGAGGAAACCAATGAACCGATCGAAGTTACAAATGGTGTTCGCAAATCATGGAAGGTCCGCTTTGCGTGCTCAGGTATTGATAACGGCTATTCTTCTTGTAGCAGCCCTGAGCAGCGGTGCTCAGGACACAGCAAACGGGATCGGCTACCACGGCGGGCCGGTAATGACCAATCCTCATACGATTTACATCATCTGGTATGGCAACTGGAATGGCGATTCGGCGCTTACGTTATTGCCCAACTTGATTTCCAACCTGAACGGAACTCCGTACTTTGCAATTAATACCACATATGAGAACAGCAGCCATACCAATGCCGGTGGGACGGTGAACCTGGGCGCGCAGACGTTTGATAATTACTCACAATCGAGCCTGCTCTCAGAGACAAGCTTGCGTACCGTGATTTCGAGCGCGATGTCGCGCGGCGCCGTGCCGGTTGATCCAAACGGGGTTTACTTTGTTCTTTCCTCGGGTGACGTGAATGAGAAGGATTCGACCCATGGCGAGTTTTGCGTTGACTTCTGTGGCTTCCACGGTCATTCGAGCATGTTCAACAATGACATAAAATATGCCTATGTGGGGAACCCCGCTCCAAAGTGTCTTAACAGCCCAAACATACCCAAACCCTGCGCTCCATTAAATTCCCAGATAGGGCCAAACGGAAACGTAGGGGCGGACCTTATGGCCAGCACGGTTTCCCACGAGCTGAGTGAAACAGTTACCGATCCTGACTTAAACGCGTGGTTCAATCCCTCGAATCCCAGCGAGAATGCTGATCAATGCAATCTGACGTTTGGCGCCACTTTCACCACACCAAACGGGGCACAAGCAAACATTTCTCTGGGTGGCCGCAACTATCTTATTCAGCAAAACTGGCTCAATGATGGCGGTGGGGGATGCACGATGGAATCTACTGGAAACCCATTTAAATACCGCAGCCCGCGCGATCAGTTTCTTGCTTGTTATGGCATCGCCGGGAGAATTTCCTCCAACTGCAATGACATCAGCGACGTGAACGATAAGCAAACATGCTTCGCCGTTTCCGACAGCACGCAGAGCCCATGCACCTCGATGACAGACCGAAACATGCAACTCGCTTGTTATGGTATTGCGTTTGCGCCTAACTTCCCATCGAACTGCAATGACATCAGTAATCCGCAAATGCAGGCATTTTGTTATGGTGCCTCCAGCGGCAACACCAATCCTCCGCCGAACTGCAATAACCTGCCAAATGCTGACACACGAGCGCTGTGCCTGGGAATGTCACTGCACGATCCAACGCAGTGCTCCTCTATCGCTAATCGCAACGATCGCCAGTTTTGTCTGGGCGTTTCCAGCCACGACAATTCCAATTGCGCCAGCATAAGTTCTTGCCCCAATCCTGACGCACAAGCATCCTGCATTAACAGCGGCGGAATTTGGGACTGGTCAACATGCACCTGCTCATCCGGGTCAAGTTGCGATCCTACCCAGCAACAGTCCTGCATTAATAATGGCGGTTCCTGGGACCCGAGCACCTGCACTTGCTCAGGTGGATGCGGAACACAGATCATTTGCGCGCAAAAGCCGCTCGTAGGACAGGCGCAAGCTGCAGCTCCGCTGCCGCCGATGCAGCTAAAGTCGCGAAACCCGCTTTCAATAGCGCGTCCGTTACCGCGCAGTGCAGAACAACACTGAAATCGCAGGGAGAGTAAACATTTAAGGGCGGCGATGTTCGAACGCCGCCCTTCACCTGCCATTCAACCAGACAAAGAACCAATGTATGGCGGTTAACCACACTCCGAGCAGCATCAGGTTCAAGCCAATCAACATGGCGATGACAATCAGCATGAGCCCGCCGGCCACGGTAAGCAGCGGCACAATGATCGCGTAAAGCAAAGTCATGAAGACCGTAAGCACCCATCCGCCGGCTCTTACCGGCGCGATCATGTGCGAGCCCATTTTCTGCAAGCGCTTGGCGCGCTTCACCAGCGGTGGATGAAACGAAACAAAGCTCTGCATCTGCAATCCACTTTGGCTGCGCTTTGGCTGGGCTTGCCGTCTGCCTTTTTGCGCCTGCATCAAGCGCGCGATCGCAGCTTTGTCTCCGTGGCTGGCGGCCTGAACGTCCGCAAGATTGGGCAGCTCGCCAAGGCCAACGGGTAGCCGTTCACCCATCATTTCAGCGATGGCCTGCATGCGCGCCATGGCCCGCTGATCTCCCATGGCTGCGGCTTTTACGGTGGTGATTATTTCCTGGCGCACGCCGGGCCAATCATTTGGAGTAACTCGAGCAGCGCCACCGGTGGCAACCGGCACGTCATAAAGGTTTGCCGCATCTTGCGCTGACATCATGTGTGCCGTCGACGCCCATGCTTGAATGGCTTTGGCCATTTGCTGCTGGCTGGGCTGCTGGCCGCGCAGACCGCTGTCGCCCTTGGGATTCACCACAAAAAGATGTGTGGCCCAGTCGCCGCTGTCAAAGGCCGTGTTGTCTTCACTCATGCATTGCAGTGCACGGGCCAGCGCGTCTGGATTGCGCGTGAGTTCTACCGAGCTTGCATCCGCCAGGTAGCGGCGCGTGCGCCACAGCATGGCCATACACGGTCCCAGCAGCACGTTAAGAAAAAACCAGAGCGTGAGCTCAACGGCCATGTTGGTGAACATGAGCGGGAACATTACCAAGCGGTAAGCTTTCTTGATCAGGCCAGGATTGCCCCGCTTGAAATAGTTGTCCATTTCAGGAGAGTTGCCATCGACCGAACCGGCGAGCGACTCGGCGATTTCCGCTGCGTCCGCCGCACGTTTTTCCGGTGTGCCGCTGCCAAGCATGTAACGCGCCACACGCCACAAGCGGCCGAGCGATTCCTTGCTGAACGGAGCGTTGATCAACGTCACCAGCAGGCCGCAGGTTTCAAAGACGCTGGTTACCGTGAACGCGATGCCCAGGTCCCCGTTGCCAATGGATCCCACCAGGTGCGCAAGGATGGCTTGCATCTGGTCACGATCAAGATCGTCAAGCAGGCGGCGTGAAATCACGATGCGCGCGTCGTGCGGTGACGTGCCGACGGCCGCGGCGTTGGCGCCGCTGGAATCCACCAGCATGATTTTTGGCGCGGGCAATCCAGCGGCGATTGCCATTTCCTGCGCCACATCCGCAAGCTGAAGCTCTTTCAAGTCAGCCTGGTTGGGTTCGCGGGCGTTCATGCTGGCCAGCGTGCCGCCCACGCCGCCATGGCGAAACATCGCCAGCATGGCAAACCACAATCCATAGGCGAAGACCATCCCCGGCAGCAGCACTAAAAGAAGGCCGCTGGTGAGTTCACCGGGATCGAGTGTGCCTCTCTGGTTGATTACGTAGTCGGCGACGCGCAGCCCGAGTTTGGCCAGATGATCGAAGTAGAGCAGCAGCTCCGGCTGCGGCGAGAAATGGTTGAGAGTTTCCAGCGCCACCATGGTGATGGCATACAGCAGCGGCGTAAGCACCAGGGTGAGCGGAATGCCCATGATGAACGCGGCAAACGTGCACAGCGCGGACATGCGCCACGTGGCGCGGCGGTTGCGCTTTTGCGCGGCAAAGAAAGTTTCTGGGTTCAGCGGGCCAAAGTTCCGTGCGGGCCTTGTTGCTTCCATGGGGTCCATGAGGGCTTGAGATTAGCACCGAGCCGAGGCCGGAGCAACTATCACGTTTCCCCGGCATAAATGCGGCCTTCGCGATACAGTGTTATGAGCACGTTTTGATAGATGGATTGAATTCATGCGGACTTTATTGTCATTCATCGTAATGCTGTTTGTGATTGCGATTGCCGCCGCAGCGCAGTCGCCGTCGCCCACGCCACCGCCATCTTCTACGCCGACGCCTGAAGACCGGCCAACACTGAATCGGCCGGGATCGTCGAACACGGGCCTTGGATCGGCGACTCCGACGCCCACGCCGTATTCCGTGCCCGCCACCCAGCCCGCGCAGGCAGAAGGGAGCGGTGAGCCGCCCAAGCCTTCTTATCCTGACCTGCTGCCGCGCTTTGACTATGACAGCCACGCCGGACTGGAGATGCGCGAGACTGACGTGCACAAGCGCGACAAGGTCCGGCTGATCGAACTCAACTATGCCGGCGCCAGCGGTGACCGCGTACCGGCTTACCTGCTGATTCCTCCGGGCGGCGGCCCATTTCCCGCCATCATCTGGGGACATTGGCTGAAGAAAGGCTCGCCGCTGGCCAATAAAGACGAGTTTCTTGAAGAGGCTGTCATCCTGGCGCGCTCCGGCGTTGTCTCTTTGCTGATTGACGCGCCCCAGGTGCGCCATGACTGGGTGGAAGCCAAAAGCGACGCCGGTCCGCTGGAAGAGGCGAAAGCGCAGAGTGAAGCTTCCACGCACCAAGTCACCGACCTGCGCCGCGGCATCGACCTGCTCTACGGGCGGGCGGACGTTGATCGCAAGCGCATTGCTTACGTCGGCCATAGCTGGGACGCCCATGTGGGCGCGATCCTGGCCGGCGTGGAAATACGCATCACCGCGTATGTGCTTATGGCCAGCGGCTATGCCGACGAGGAAGAGGCATTCGCCAGCAATGACCCGCAGACCATCGCACATATAAAAGAAGTGGGCGCGGACAACGTCCATGAATATTTCCGTGAGTACGCCTGGGACGATCCGGTTTATTTCCTTGGCCATACGGACCGTGAAAGCATCTTCCTGCAATTTGCCTCGGGCGATCCCATCACCAAAGAGATGGCACAAAAATATCTGGACCGCTTCAGCGCCAAAGATAAAAAGATGGAGTTCTATGACGCGGGGCACGCGCTCAACGCCGCTGCGCGTCTTGACCGCGACCGCTGGCTACAAAAACATCTGGGCATTAAGAGGATCGATGAGACGGCGCTGGGGCAGATTGAGCAGCTGAAATGACTGCAAAACCCTCTACCACATAAGGACACAGAGGAACACAAAGGACAGATTGCCAAAATCGCCGAAATTGCCAAAAAGTGAAATTGAAAAGCAAAAGCTTTAACCGCAAAGGACGCAAAGTCCGCAAAGGGAAGATTGGTTTTTGTTTTTCCGGTTCCGGGCGATGTCCCAATCCTTTCCGATCCGCGCTCATCCGCGCCAATCCGCAGTAAAGTGGTTTTGCTTTTCCGACACGGCGATCACCCGATCACGGCGAATTAGGTCGATCTTCAGTGGTGATTTTTCTTTCCTATCTTTGCGTCCTCTGCGCCCTTTGCGGTAAAACATTTTTGCTTTTCCGATCACGGGCGATGACGCGCGATCTCGGCGATTACGGCGATCTCCCCTCTGTCTGCTTTGTGTTTCGTGACCTTTGTGGTTAAGGATTTTCGTTTGTTATATTTCCCTCTGAGGTGCTTCCATGCGTGGATTGAGCTTTGGCGAGCTGCTGGATTACAGCGCGGAAGAAAGCAATCACTGGCGCGACTTCTTCAAGCAACATCCGGACGCGCTCGATGTGCCGTGCGACATCGCCGGGACAAAAACGGTCCGCGAGTTGGTGCTTCACATTGTGGCCGTGCAGATGCGCTACGCCGAGCGGCTGCTCAACATGCCCATCACCGACTATGCCACGCTCGAGGGTAAAAGCGGCGAAGAGCTATTCGCGCTGTCGCGCAAGAGCCTGGAAGACCTGCGCAGCTTCGCCATCGCTGCCAATGATGCTGACTGGGACGGCACGCTCACGTTTCCCACGCGCTCGGCCGGGGAACTCACCGCCAGTCGGCGCAAAATTTTTATTCATGCGCTCCTGCATGGCGTCCGCCACTGGGCCCAGCTATCGACGCATCTGCGCCAGAAGGGCTACCAGCAGGACTGGATGCACGATTTCATTGCGTCCGCGGTGATAAGGTAGGAGCAGTTGTTCCCATCACGGCGATGCAGCTTTCGCCAAAAGAAAAACCCGGCGCTCTTGCGTGCCGGGTCTTTTTGATCGACTTTGCCGATCTTCTACTTTTGTGGGTTCGATGTGCCCTGTGAATTATTTCTCAGAGGACGCAGTTCAGCATTGGTGGCCAGCTTATAGGTGAGCTGGGTTTCCGCCGGTAGGTCCTGTTTCTTGCCCGTCAGGACCTGGGTTCCCGCGCCCGCGCCGCCGCCGAGCACTGCGCCGATAGCTGCGCCTTTACCGCCGCCCATCAGTGCGCCCAGCAATGCGCCGACTGCCGCGCCGCCGCCCACGTACATTCCGGTGCGCTTGTTCGCGCCCAGGCCGCCGGGAGCGCCGCTGCTGCCAGACCCGGTTGCGTCAATCAGGTATGGCGTGCCGTTCACGGTCACGGAGCGCAGATCAAGGTTTGTGTCTTTGCCATCGTTGGACGGGACGGCGACCAGGCGAGCGCGCGATCCGCGAGGGATCAGCACGTTGCCAGACGCGTCTTTTACGTCCTCACTCACGCTCGCGGCATAGCGTGAGTCAGCCGCTGGTTTCGCGGGGATGGCTGTGTCTGTTCTTACTTTGATTTCGGTGCCCGAAGGCAGATTCTGTTGTGCATTGGCGCTGAATGCGGTCAGGCCTGCAAATAGCGTGGCGAGTAATATCCGTTTCATCATGGTGAGCCTTCCTGTAGCTTCTTAGAAATGGATGCTCTCTCTGAACTGCGAGTTGCGCCTCTCTCGCGCGGCAGAGCTGGAATTGCAGAGCTGCACGCCAGAGCTGCGGCTTTAGCTCGCGCCTGCTACTCTGGAATAGAAGGAGCACCTGTTTGGGACGGACACTTTTTACCTGCGTCGGGGGACATCTGGCGCTGCCCGATAAAGGAGCAGCTCTGGTGGGCCGTGAAGATGGCGGCAATCTGCTGGTAACCCCGCCGCGTGACGTCTGGGAGCGATCAGAACTCACGCCCGCCGAACTTACGCACTGGTCGTTTCTGGTTGCGGCCGCCGGACAGGCCATGCTGCGCACGTTGCCGCAGCTTCATCTCGGCTGCATCAATTACTGGGAAGCCGGCAACTGGGCTTTGAATTTCGCCGCCGAGCCGCACGGCCCTGGTTCTCACGGTATGAAGAATGCTCCTGAACATCGCCGCGTCCACATGCATCTGCTGGGCCGCAGCCGTACCGCCGCCGATCCTTCATGGCGATGGGGAGAAGCGCCAAAGTTTCCCGACTATGCCGATCGCAAAGTCTGGGCGTTGAACCACAAACTCCTGAGCGCGGCGGAATGCCAGCAGATCGTCGCGGAAACCGAAAGAGTTCTGCGCGAGCGATACGGTTTTACCGCGCAGCAGATTTCGCCTTGGGAAATGTGCAGCGCGTGCGAATATCCCATGGTGATAACGCCGCAGCAGCCCGCCGGCCGCTGCACTGAATGTGGCGACCAGTCTTTTGGCGTCTGCTATTTGCTGTAACATTCAGCGTGCGCAAATCATTCTCGCTCTAGGCATCAGTCAGCAAAAAAAAGGGCTTAACTGCATTACTGCCCTGGCTTTTCCGTGGCTTGCAGCTCTTTTGCGCGGCTAATCAGCTTTTTCAATTTGCCTTCAACGGACGAGTCTCCAATCTGCTCATCCTGGAGCACGCCATCCGCGTCAATGGTAAAAGTATGCGGGATCGCGTTGACGGCGAACATCCTCGACAGTGGTCCGGTAAAGCCGCCATCAAGATATTGTGGCCACGTCATCCCGTTTTTTGCGATGAAGTCTTTCCACTTCTGCTCATTCTCGTCGAGGCTTACGCTCAGCACTACCAGCGGCTCACCCTCAAATTTTTTCGCGATCTTCTGCATGTGCGGCAGCGCCTCGCGGCAAGGCCCGCACCACGTTGCCCAGAAATCCAGCAATACCACTTTCCCTTTCAGTGCGTCCATGGAAACGCGCTGGCCATTGAGCGTGGTGACCATGAATGGCGGCGCCATTCTGGCCCTCGCCAGCTCCGGCTGGCTGATATAACGCAAAGCGCGTTGGCGGTCGGGATCGTCCTCCGGCCTCATCTTTACGAACTGCTCAAACCGTGCTTTCGCTTCGTCGTCCTTCTTCATGTGTGCCAGGGCGCGTCCGTCGGCATAGACTGCGCTCGGAAAATTCGCATGTGCTGCCAGGGCCTTGGTCATCTCATCATGTGCCCGGCTGAATAAGTCTTCCTTGTGCCGGTTTAATCCTTCACTTAGCAGCACCACGCCAAGTTGATAGTGGGCCAGCGCCAGGTCCTCGCCCTGCGCCTGCGCCACCATCTCCTCGCCGGCAAGTTCAGCGGTTTTCCAATCGCCCAGTTCGCTGCCGTACTTCAGCATTTTCTTTTGGCACGTCAGGCAATGTCCGCCATCCTGCTTGTCGGCCTTCTTGAATTTATCCAGCGCATCCATTTCCTGGTGCCGCTTCAGGGCGTCAAGGCCTTCGTTATAAGTTTTCTGTGCCTTGGCGTCTTGTGGCCCTTCCGGCTTGTCCTGGCTCAATGCCGGCATGACCGTGCAAGCCAGCAACAGCACAACGGCGTATCGCATGCAAAAATCTCCTTCTCCAGCGACTAGACGTTATCACGGCTCCAAAGCTTCTGGCGACCTTAAGTCAGCTCTAAATTATCCCTAGTTGGGCTCCGCCCTACCGTGGTGCTTAAGCCGATCTTCACGGGCGACCTTTCCTATGTGTGTTTACCCTGCCACAGCGTGGGACACGACCCACAGGTCTTCAGGTTACCTTCCCACCTGATTCACGCTAACTCACTGAATCGGCAAACCGGACGCTTCCACGTCTGCATGGCCTCGCTCTTGCATTCCCAGAGCTCGTCGTAAGAAAAGACAAATTGCACTCTGGAGTGCCCGGGAGGGAACCATGGAACGCATCGCCTGCAATTGGTTCACAAAACAAATCTGGAAGCGCATCGCGCTTCTTGTCATACTCACCATTCTCACCGGCCCATGCTTCGCTCAACAATCTGAAGCCCGACAGCCTCAGGCGTCTGAGCTCAGCAGCCCATCGCAAGTCGGAGAAGGTTCGCTTCTCTACCGCTCCGGCGCTACCGGACAATACGAATCCATCCCGCTACTTCATACTGACGCCACTATCGACGTGCGCGGTCTCGTGGCTTCCGCCACCGTCACGCAGCAATACGCCAACGCCAGCGCCACGCCCATTGAGGCCATTTACGTCTTCCCGCTGCCACATGACGCAGCTGTTTATGACATGGAGATCCGCATCGGCAAGCGAGTGATCAAGAGCGTGGTGCGTGAGCGTGAAGAAGCCAAACGTGTCTACACGCAGGCCAAGTCTGAAGGCAAGCGTGCCGCCCTGCTGGAGCAGGAGCGTCCTAATATCTTTACCGCTTCAGTGGCCAACATTATGCCCGGCGACCACATTGATGTGCGCATGCGTTATGTGCAGCCCTTGCGCTGGGAAGCCGGAAAGATGCGCCTGGTTTTCCCCATGGTCGTGGGCCCGCGTTACATTCCCGGAACTCAGGCTGTCGGCCATCTCGGCACGGGCTGGTCTTTAGACACCAACGCTGTGCCCGATGCATCGCGCATCACGCCGTTTGTTCGCAATCCTGACAACCGCCCCGGGCATGACATCTCTGTTTTCGTCGATCTCGATCCCGGCTTTGACTCTACGACCGTCCAGTCCGTCTCGCACCAGATCAATGTGCGTCGTTTGTCCAATGGACGGCAACGCGTGGTACTGGCTACCGGCAGCACCATTCCCAACAAGGATTTCATCCTCGAAGTGCAAAACGCAGACAGCAAGCAGCCCAAAGTCTCGCTCTTTCTCTCTCCTGCCGCCGACACGGGTGAAGCCCATTTTCTGCTTGCGGCTTTTCCGCCCTCAGCGCCGCCCAAACAGCGCATGCCAGTGGAAATGCTTTACATGATTGACGTCTCGGGTTCCATGGAAGGCACGTCCATTGAGCAGGCGCGCGGCGCGTTGCTTCAGGCGCTCGACACGCTCATGCCCACCGACCGTTTTGGCATCTTGGCCTTCAGCAGCGGTTACGGTGAATTTGCGGCGGAGCCGCTTCCCGCCACAGCCGATAACCTGGCTGCGGCACGTCATTACGTGCAGAGCCTGCAGGCTGGCGGTGGCACGGAGATGCTGCCTGCGCTGCTTCACCTGATGCGCAAGCCGCAGCTTCCCGGCTATCTGCGCCACATCATTCTTCTTACTGATGGCGACCTTGGCAACGAAGAAGAAATCTTCGCTGCGCTTCATCGTGATCTGGGGAACGCCCGTTTGTATACCATTGCCATTGGCAGCGAGCCCAATCTCTTTCTTGCCACCAAGATGGCGCAATTCGGGCGCGGAACATTCACTCACATTGCTGACAACAATGAAATCCGCAGCCAGATGGCGCATCTTTTCGAAAGCATTGAGAATCCCGTGCTCACAGATGTGAAGCTTTCGTTTGACGGCGTCGACGTAGCAGACATTTATCCTGAGCATCTACCAGATCTGTTTGCGGCGCAGCCTCTGCTCGTCTACGGGCACATAACGCGCGGTCGTACCGGTGTTGTCCATCTCACGGCGCGCGCGGGCGATGAGCCCTATGAAGCCACGATTCCTTTCGATGCCGGACAGGCCAGTTTCCATCCCGGCATCACGACGCTTTGGGCGCGCCAGCGCGTAGAAGATCTAATGGATCGTTGGCGTCAGGCCGACCCAGCCGCACAGGCCCAAATTCGCGAAGACGTGATTGCGCACGCCATACGCTATCACCTGGTCACACGTTTCACTTCGCTGGTCGCGGTTGAAGAAGTTGTGGTCAACGCCAGCGGACAGTCTGCTACGGCCCCTGTCCCTTCAGAATTGCCGGCAGGCTGGCAGATGGAAAAAGTCTTTGGTGCGCCCGCCACCGGCACCGCTGACGCTTTTCTTGAATCTCTTGGCATCGCGCTTCTTCTCTTTGGACTTTTGCTCCTCTTTACGCAAAGACGGTTTGCGCAAGCCGCATCTATGCAGAAATCCCTTGCGTACAAATCCAAAGATGGAGCGCTTCTGTGAAAGCCCTACGCGTCATCTGCGCGCTGCTCCTGATCACGGGTGCCTGCCTTTCCGGTCGTGCCTTGTACATGCACGCCAAGGCCGAACTGGCAGGCATCCTGGTCCGCCGTGCCTGGGAACACAGCGTGCAGTCAGGTAAACCGCAGGCACCGTGGCCCTGGGCGGATACGCATCCCGTCGCGCGTATTCGCATTCCCCGACTGGATTATGACGAAAT
Source organism: Terriglobia bacterium (assembly GCA_020072645.1). Lineage (NCBI taxonomy): Bacteria > Pseudomonadati > Acidobacteriota > Terriglobia > Terriglobia bacterium. The sequence continues at coordinate 59,013 of JAIQGK010000014.1, read as the reverse complement.
CGTTCTTGAAGGAGCGTCGCCTCGGACTCTGGCCTTTGGTCCCGCACATCTGTTGAATGGGACTGAAGTCGGAGAGCCGGGAAATCTTGTTCTCGCCGGGCATCGCACAAGTTGGTTCAAGCCACTGGAAAATATCGCTCAAGGTGACACGATTCAAATTCAATGGTTCGCGGCTCATCGCGGCGGATTGCAAGAGCGGACCTATACCGTGAACATGATCAGCATAGTCGAGCCCCAGGACACTGCTTTGCTTGCGCCGACCGCAGACGATGCGCTGACGTTGATCACCTGTTATCCCTTTGGACGCGGTGCGCGCTCTCCGCAACGATACATCGTGCGCGCATCGCCGCTCGGCCCAGGCCAAACTGCGCAAAAACAGACCACGGCCACCAACCGTTGACTATTGACGCGCCACAACCATGAGCCGTGTCTTGGTCCGCGATTATCCGTATTAATCCGTCGTATGTTTTGCATTAGAATTGCCCGCTATGACTACTCGACCGGGCCTCACCGCCACGCCTGACGGAAATTTTGCCGCCGCTCTCAACCCTTCCGTAAGCGGATGGAACCGGGCCATGGGCATTCATTTCGTCCGCGCCACGGGCGATGAGGTTGTCGCTGAATTGGAGATTACCGCCGACCATCATCAGGCATATGGGATCGTCCACGGCGGCGTGTATTCCGGACTGATTGAAACAGTTGCTTCCGTCGGCGCGGCGCTCGCTGCATTGCCACGCAGTCAGTCCGTGGTTGGCCTGGAAAATAATACGTCGTTCCTGAATGCCGTACGGGAAGGGAAGCTCCGCGCCACCGCTCGACCTTTAATGCGTGGCCGCCGCACGCAGGTCTGGGAAGCCACCGTTACTGACTCCGAAGGCCGTGCCGTCGCCAGCGGACGCGTGCGTTTCCTGGCGCTGGAAGCCGGATCGTCTTTGGCCGGTGAGACTGTAACGGTGAAGCGTTCCTCATAAGCGCAGTGAAATAGTTAATCCACCGATCGACTAATTCCTCCGTGTTCTCATTTGCTGCGTATCTAAATTTCTTGGACCGATCAGTGTGATCAGTGTCAATCAGTGGTAAGGTTTCCTATTTCGAATGACGGCGATCCCGACGGCGATTCGTTCTCTCCCTCCCAATTTTCTCGGTGTCTCTGTGTCTCCGTGGTAGGTTCGTTTTCCGCTGCCGGTAATCAAGACGATTCCCGTCACATCCATTCTGTGACCGCCGTCACAGCGCGCCTGTGTGCCTTCCAGCTAGATTGGCTCTCGGAGGCATTTATGAGCACCGCAGTTGTGGAAAGAATCGCGGAACAGCGACCCAAACTCGACCTGGTTCCGGCAAAACCCACGCCCCAGGTTTATGAAGAAACCGAACAATGGGACCCACACCCGCTCATCCCTGTATTTGTGGCCGGAGCCGTCTCGCTCATTCTGGCTCTTACGTTTATTGGATCCGTTCTGGCATGGCTGGCGCTGCGCCATTCCGGAGTCATGGCCCCCTAGCGCGACGCCGTCTTCACTTACCGCTTCGGCGGACTCAGCGCCCACGTCTCCAGTTGTCCAATCTGGCGCATCAGCTGGATTTGCGCTCGGTCCAGCTCGAAGCTTGAATTCAGGTATGCGGTGTAACGTTCGTGCTCGGCCACGCGGGCGTTCTCTTCATCCTTAATGCTCGCCGCGCCGCTCTCGATCTTTGCGTGCGCGGACTCAATATCAGATTGCGCCAACTGGTGCTCCAGTTGCGCCACTTCACTCGCCGCTGCCAGTTGCTCCACTGATCGTTGCAGTTTTAGCGTTTCCGTACTCACCTGTTCTTTCACCGTCTGCGCCTCTTTGCGTGACTTCACCGCGTCCGCTTTGGCAGCATCCGCCGTGGCCCGCTGTACCGGATTGAAAAATGGAAACCGTATGGCTATGCCGGCAGTTACATTGTTCCGCTGAAATTTCTGGAAAAACTCATCGTAATTGTTGAACCGCGCCAGCATGGCATACTGCCCGACAAAATCAATTGCAGGATAAAGTTGCTTGCGCTCCGCCTGCGCGCGAAATTCTTTTGCTCGCGCGGCTGCGTCCGCCACCTTCACCACTGGATTGTTCTTCAGCGCCTCGCTCGGCAAGTCCTGGTCCTGCGCCACCGGCGGCATCTCCGGAATTGATTCGGTTGACGTCTGGATTGCCGCTACTGGTAGTCCGGTCAGCTGTGATAAGCGCAAGCGCAGCTGGTCGGCCGCGGCCTGTGTTTGCGCGATGTCCAGCCGCGTTCTTGCGCCCGCAAGTTTAGCCCGCGTGCCCTCCACCTGGCTGTCCAGCCCAGCCTGTATGCGCTGCGCGACTATATCTTGAAATTTCTGTGCAGACTGTTGCTGTTCCTTTTGAACTGTCAACGATGAGTCCAGCAGATCAAGCTGCACATAATCCAGCGCCGTCTCCATAATCACGTCATTGCGGCGATCGGCATTTTGGGCCGTCGTGACATCTACATCGCTCTTTGCGGCCTTCACGTAATTGCGCTGCGCCAGGTTGATGAGCGCGCCCTGAAAATTCACGTTAAAGATTGAAGGCGCGGCGCCTTCAAGGCTCAGCGGAAAGCCATACGATCCGCCCAGCCCGGAGCCCAGCACGAACTGCGGCAGAAATACGTCCTTCGTCTGCCTCACTGCGGATTGCGCGCGCTGCAGGTCAGCTTGTGAGAGGCCAGTGGTAGCGCTGTTTTTAAGCGCCAGTTCAATGGCCGTGCGGAATGCCAGCGGTTTGTCCTTGCCGGAAGAAGTATCTTGCGCGAGTAGAGTTAGCGGGAGCGCCACGATCCACGCTGCAATCAGGACTAGACGGGCATGCAATTTCATTTTTCACCTGCGCGAATTTGTTCGGATGGTGTGGAAAGACGTGATTCTATCGGGAAACGCGCGCCAGCGCATCCTGCGCCGGGCGGTACTCTGAGGCCATGTTCAGCGCAGTCTGGAACTCGGCTGCGGCTTCTTTCTTTTTGCCTTGCTTTTCCAGCAAGACTCCCAGCAGGTAGTGCGCACGGAACGCCGGTCCATCTTCTGAAGGATCTTCCTCTGAAACATAATGCCGCAGCATCTGCGCTGCGCCGGCAAAGTTGCGCCCGGAATGCACCAGCAGCGCGGCTGCATCGAACTCGCTGGGTTCTCCCTGCTGCACCGCGCCAGCAGCACGGCGGACAGCGTCTTCCATTTCGCCCATCCGTCCTGTGCGCCGATAAAAATGTGCCAGCTCCACCCAGTAGCGCGCGGGCCGGCTGCTGGCCGCAATCGCCTTCTTGTATTCTGCTTCCGCGCCGGTGTTGCCCTGCTTTTCCTGCACTCGGGCATAGATATAACTGGCTAGGGCGCGATCATGCTCCGCAACGTAGTCGGCTTGCTGCCTGGCTTTATTTTTGTCGCCACCCAGAAAGCCGGGAGCTTCCAGGTAATACTCGCTCAGGTCAGAGCGCGCGGGCAAATTGTTGGCGTCCAGCGCTACGGCTCGTTCGAATTCAGTTTTTACTTTGCGCGCGAGCCCAAACGCGGTAAAAGGATTTGCCTCTTCCGCTTTTCTGCCCATCGCGCGGCCCAGCCACAAATGATACGAACTGTTTTCCGGATCAAGCGCCAGCGCCTTCTCCGCCATGTGCATGGAGTTGTCCCAGAGCTCAAGCTGGTAGTAGACACGGCAAAGTAAATGGTATGACCGCGCATCGTTTGGCGCGCGCGCAATGGCCAGATTTAGCGCGTGGATTGCCTGGTCGGCCCTGCCTTCCCGGAGCAGAGCTGCCGGATCGGCGTCCGCGCCTGCCATGGAACAAGCCACCAATAATAAGAGAGCTGCCAACCGGAACAGGGACCTCAACGCTCGACCACCTTTATGTCCATGCCGTTGCGCAAGGGCTGCGCGTTGATGGCGCCCAGCGCGATTACGGCGCCTTCTGGGATTCCTTTCAGCACTTCCACCCGCGTCAGGCTGGAAAGGCCAGTCTGCACTTCCTGCGCCAGGATCTTTTCGTCTTCAATCTTGTAAACATAGCGCTTGCCGTCCACGTCATGCACGGCCTCGCGCGAGACAGTAAGCGCATTGTCATGCCGCGCGGAAATAATGCTCACGTTTACGTTCACGTTCGGCAGCAGCTTGCGGTCTGTATTGTCGATCTCAGAGGTGATTTCGCCCACAGTGCGCGTTCCCACCATGGTCACTGAGGTCGGAACGCGCGTCAGCGTGCCGTCCCATGTGCGGCCGGGGATGGCGTCCCATTTGATTTCAACTTTTTGGCCTTTCGCCAGCCGCCCGATTTCTGGCTCATCCACAAAGGCGCGCACTCTCACTTTTTCCAGGTTCGCCACCTGCACCAGCAAGTCGCCGCCATTCACATAGCCTCCCGCTTTTACCGGGAGCTGGTAAACCGTCCCCGCAAAGGGCGCGGTCACGTTGGCGTGATGCAGCAATTCCTGCGCGGCGGTATAGGCCGCTCGGGCCTCCGCTGCTGAAGCCTCTACCCTGGCTACCTCCGGTGAAGAATAGCGGCCATTCACTTTGGCTTGCAGCAACTGTACGTCGGCATCGGCTTTTTTCGCCCGGTCCTGTGCCGCTTCCAGCTCTGCCGGCGATGCTCCGCCACTCTGCTGTAACTTCTGGATCGCTTTCAGGTTGCGTTGCGCTTCGGCCTGCTCCGCCTGCGCTTTAGTCAAATCAGCGCGGCTTGTCAGCAGCTCTTCCTGCGTTCCGCCGGCTTTAATGCCGCTCAGCGCCGCCTCTGCTGACCGCAACTGCGCCAGCGCATGCGCTGCCTGCGAGCGCGCTTCAGCGTCATCAAGCTTCACCAGAAGCTGGCCTACTTTTACGCGGTCGCCTTCCGCCACCAGGACTTTATTCACGGTGCCCGGCGCGGGGGCATGTGCCTCAAAGCTGTCGATCGGCTCAATTTTGCCGTTAGTGGAAATAATGCTGGCAATCTCCTGGCGAACAACTTTTTCCGCGCGCACAGGCGTCACTACGCGACGGCGGTTGATGCCGGTGAATATCAGCACCGCCAATATCACCAGGGACACTACCACTATCACAGGCCTGCGACCGTTATTTGCGCTTTGTCTCGCCATCGTCTAAAAAGTCAGTTCAATTGCCCAAACTTCCAAGTATATCCAAGCCGGAAGCGCGGCGTAGAATCCCCATCGTCTTGCGCTCTTCGCCTGACGCGATTCCAAACTCTTCTGCCGGGTGTTTCTATTTTAGATGATCGTCCCGCTCTCGCGGTTACGTCCTGAAAAAGCGGTTGTTACAATAGGTTCCTGATGTCACATCGTACAGGCTATACCGACGATCACGCAAAATCAGGGCTCGACCACGCCTTCCCTGAAATCGACACCTGGCCCAACCAGTTTCCCGCCTACGAAATCCTGATTGACGTGCCGGAGTTCACCTCCGTCTGTCCCAAAACCGGTCTGCCCGACTTTGGCGTGCTGGAAATCCGCTACATGCCCGCCAGACTCTGCCTGGAACTGAAGTCCCTCAAGGAATACCTCCTGCACTATCGCAATCTGGGCATCTTTCAGGAAAACATCGTGAACCAGGTGCTGGAGGATGTTGCGCGGGCCGGCAAGCCCAAGTGGGCGCTGGTGAAAGGCGTGTTTCGTCCGCGCGGCGGGATTGGAACGACCGTGGAAGCCAGATGGCCGAGGCCGAAGAAGTGATTTTGTATTAAATTTTCGGACCTATATACGAAAGTAAGGCCAAGCCTAGGCAAGCCGCACCCGAGCGTGTTTCGGCCAGACCGACCTGCAATATTCCCAAGCAGTGAGGTTGCACTCTCTGAGATAATACACTGGCCGTTCGGATAAGCGGGTGGGCGATATGTTCCCAGATGACTACGAGAAGCGCAGCCGCGATGCGGCGTCAGCGGCTATCTCCAAGGGGCATGTAGACGCTGAAAACCTGCGGGAACTGTTGATCTGGACTACCTCCGGAACAACAGAACCGATGGTGTCCGAGTATTTTTCCCGCCATCTCGATGACGAGCAGCTTCTGTCGGCCTTGTTCAAAATAGCATTGGAAGGCGAGGACAGTGGTGATGCGCCTTGGGCCGCGGCCAATATCATCGCCGAGTTCCCGGCCACTCTACTCGCGCGGCATAAGCCGGAATTACTCGCTCTCGCTGACGAGCAATGGGATTACCTGAACAGACCCGCGCGAGCCGCGCTTGCTAAGCTTGGAGTATGATCCGAGACCAAACCAGTCTCCATCCTGCGTCTTAGCATCGTATATAGCTTGTTAAATTTTGGTGTATGAAGAGTTCCAGAATTTCAATCTGGAGGCGAAGGATTGGGCTTGTTAAGTACTGTCCTTGGCTCCCTTTTGTTCGTAGCCGCCCTCTTCCTTTACTGAGATACGCATCATTAGCTTTGGACGACGAAGAAAGAATTCGGCATGCTCAGATTTTAAAGCTGATCTGGTGAAGATTTTTCTCGGATCGCCACTTCTGTTTATCGTCTCAATGTTTAGACTCGGTTGGAGTCGCTGGGCCGGAGTTTTGCTCAACGGAGCTGCGTTATTCTACGCTCTGGCGATAGTAGGCGCGATGTGCGCCCCCACGGATGTAGTTAGCATTTATCCTCACGGGTATAATCCCTCCAGCCCATGCCGCCAAAACTCTATCCTCGCCTTTTGCTGGCGGTGCTTACCGGACTGAATATCCTTAATTACATTGACCGCAATGTTCTCTTCGCGGTGCAGTCTGACGTGAAAAAAGAATTTCTGTTAAGCGACGCAAAGATCGGCCTGCTCACCAGCGCCTTCTTCTTCACCTATATGTTTGCCGCGCCTGTCGTCGGCTGGATGGGCGACCGCTTCCCCCGCAAAAGCATTGTAGTCTTCGGCATTGTTATCTGGAGCGGCTTCACGTTTCTTACCTGGTTCGTGCATGACTATAATCAGCTTCTTTTTCGTCACGCCATCGTTGGCATTGGTGAAGCCAGTTATGCGACCATCGCCCCCACGCTGATCGCCGACTCTTTCCCGACGCTCAAGCGTGGCCGCATGCTCTCCATCTTTTTTCTGGGATTGCCCGTAGGCAGCGCCGCCGGATACTTTGTCGGCGGCTACCTGGCGCACTATTTTGGCAGCTGGCGCGTGCCGTTTATGGCCGCCGGAATCCCCGGCTTTCTGCTCGCTCTTTTGCTCTGGATGCTGCCTGAACCGCCGCGCGGTCAACATGAAAAGACCGCACCGGCGGCCAGCACATGGGGTATGCTTCGCGGGCTTGTGCGCAATGGCGCATTCATCACTTCCACTCTCGGCATGGCGGCTTACACATTTGCCATGGGCGGCATGCAGGTCTGGATTCCCACATTCCTCGTTCGTCTGCGTGGGCTGGATTTAAAGACCGCCAACATCGACTTCAGCATTATCGTGATCATCAATGGCATTGGCGCAACGCTGCTGGGCGGATGGATTGGCGACCGCCTGCTCCGGCGCTTTTACGGCGCATATTATTCGTTCTCCGGCATCGCCATGCTCTTGGCGGTGCCATTCATGGTGGCCGCCATTTATGCCACCGGCTCGTTGATGTTTCCGGCCATGTTTGTTGCGGTATTTTTTGTCCTCGTCGGCACCGGTCCCACCAACGCGGCGCTGGTTAATTCCGTGAGCGCCAATATTCGCTCCACCGCGCTGGCCGCAAACGTCTTTATCATTCATCTACTAGGAGACGCTTTCTCCCCGACACTGATCGGCCGCATCTCAGACAAGACTGGGTCGTTGCAGACCGCTTTCTGGGTGGCCTTCGTCGCCGCTGGCATCTCCGGCCTCATTCTTCTTTACGGCGCAAAGTTCGCTCCGCGCTTCCAGGCGCAACAAACATGATTGTGTTGGACTGGACATTACTTTACTGGATATCAGGCCTGCTGCTGGCCCTGATCTGGCTTGTTCCCGCCCTGCAGCTAGCCATGCATTTTTCTGAAGTCGCCGACCTCACGCAGCCTGAGTGGAATCCTCCGCTAGATTCACCGCTGCCTTGGCTCACCATCGTTGTTCCGGCGCGCAATGAAGAAGCCGAGATTGAAGCCGCGCTTCGATCTCTTCTCCAACTCAACTATCGGAACTACCAGATCGTTGCCGTCAATGACCGGTCCACTGACCAGACCGGCGCGATCATGGAACGCCTCGCCGCAGAACCTGCCTCTGCCAGCAAGCTACGAGTAATCCATGTACACGAGTTGCCTTCAGGCTGGATGGGAAAGGTGCATGCCATGTGGCTGGGTTCCCGAGGAAACGCCGCACAGAGGGACGCCGCACAAGGAAACGCCTCACAGAGAAATGCACAGCAGACCAGCAGTGACTGGCTGCTGTTCACTGACGCTGATTGTGTCTTTCGGTCTGATACTCTGCGCCGCGCTATTCACTACGCGTCAAAGACCGAGACCGACCATCTTGTGCTTTTTCCTACCGCACACATGAAGACCCTGGGCGAGCGCATGATGATTTCATTTCCTCAGGTCATGTCCAGCTTTGCCATGCGACCGTGGAAGGTGCGCGATCCCAAGGCGCGCGATCACATCGGAGTCGGCGCGTTCAATCTCATCCGACGCTCAGCTTATGAAGCCATTGGCACCTATGAAAAACTCCGCCTCGAAGTGGTCGACGATATCAAACTGGGTGAGTCCATCAAGAGCGCGGGGCTTCGGCAGGACGTAGTCTTTGGCCCTGACCTTGTAAGCCTGCGCTGGGCCGTGGGCGCAGCAGGCGTGGTCGCCAACCTGGAGAAAAATCTTTTTGCCTTTCTGCAGTTTCGCATCAGCCTGGTGCTGGCCGTCTGCGCGGTTACTTTTTTTCTGTGCGTCTGTCCCTTTTTAGGGCTTCTGCTGGCTTCTGGCTGGGCGCGCGCCCCATTCGCCGTGGCCGTCGCCATGATCGCGCTCGCTTACACGCTCACCGGGCGATACATGGCCAGCTCTCCATGGATGTTTCTTACCTGCCCGGTGGCCGCGCTGGTATTCAACTTCGCCACTTTGCAGTCCGCCTTCCTCGCCCTGCGTGATGGAGCCATTACCTGGCGCGGGACAAAGTATTCGTTGGAGGAGTTAAGAAAGAAGCGCTGAAGCTGGCCACAGATAAGCGCCGATCAGAAAAATCAGCCGCGAATCAACGCGAAAAACGCGAATCGTGTTCATTCGCGAAATTCGCGGCCAGAACTGGCTTTGGTTTTTATCAGCCGCTCTCTGCGGAAATCTGCGGCGAAAAAATCCTACCTAAAAAGGTTCTTCAAGATAAAGATGGCGTTTGCCGGGCGCTCTGCCAGCCGCCGCATCAGGTAGGGATACCACTCCGTTCCGAACGGAATGTACACACGGCAGCGCCAGCCTTCTTTCACCAGCTTCTGCTGCAAGTCGCGACGCACGCCGTAAAGCATTTGGAACTCAAATGTCGAGGCGGCAATCTTTTCTTTTTGCGCAAACTCAATCGTGGCCCGGATCATGTTCTCATCGTGCGTGGCGATGCCGTGATAGACGCCGCTCTTCAGCAGCATCTTCATCAGCTTGACGTAATTCGCGTCCACGTCATCTTTCTTCGGGAACGCGATCTCAGGAGGCTCTTTGTATGCGCCTTTGCACAACCGTATTCGTATCCGCTGTGCCAATAGCTCTTCAACATCTTTTTCGCTTCGGAACATATACGACTGGATTACCGCGCCCACGCGGCCGGCATTTTCCGGCTGGCTGTGCAGCTTATGAACAAAATCCAGCGTCCGCTGCGTATACGGCGAGCCTTCCATATCAATGCGGACGAAATTATTGATCCGCACCGCGTGCTGCACCACACCCGAAGCAATCTCATAGGCCATCGCTTCGTCCACATCCAGGCCCATGTGCGTGAGCTTCAAGCTCACGTTGGCATTCAGTCCCAGCGCGTTCATTTGGTCCAGCATCTGGTGATAGAGCTGTGCGCTGTGCCGGGCTTCGTCGGCGTTGGTCACGTTTTCGCCCAGATTGTCCACGCTCACGCTCAGGCCCAGTTTGTTCATGGCCTGTGTGGCGGCAAGCGCATCTTCAATGGTGGTTCCGGCGACAAAGCGGCGAGAGAGCCGCTGGCCGATCCATGTTTTCTCCGCCGCCGAGCGCAGAGACTTGCTTTCTGACAGGGAAATGAAGGTGGCCCTTAACAATTGGGCTCCTGGATGGTTTGAGATGCGGGCATAGAAAGGAACTTACTTTTTTAACACAAGTGCGAGGGATTTGTAATTTGCGATTGGCGACTTGTGATTGGTTGTCTCGGGCAGAAAAGAACAATCACAAATCACAATTCGCAAATCATTAGTGTCGCTTACCTTCCGTGCTCTTCCAGAAACTTCTCCGCCTCGATCGCTGCCGCGCAACCTGATCCCGCAGCGGTAATCGCCTGCCGATATCGGCGGTCCTGTACGTCGCCGCAGGCAAAGACGCCGGGGACACGCGTCATCACAAAGTCACGGGTCTTCAGGTAGCCGTCGTCGTCCATATCAAGCTGGCCGGTGAACATCTTGGCGTTGGGCTCATGACCAATTCCCAGGAACATGGCGCTGGTAGGGAAGTCCCAGACCTTTCCGGTCTTTAGATTCTTCAGCTTGAGCGCGACTACTTCCTTCAGGCTGGGGTCAAGGACATCTTCCACCATTGTGTCCGTGAGGAACTCGATTTTCTCGTGCTTGCGCGCGCGGTCCAGCATGATCTTGGATGCGCGGAAGTGCTCGCGCCGATGGATTATCGTGACCTTGGTGGCAAAGCGGCTGAGGAACAAAGCTTCTTCCATGGCGGAATCTCCGCCGCCGATCACAGTAATCGGCTTGCCTTTGAAGAAGAAGCCGTCACACGTTGCGCAGGAAGAGACGCCATGGCCGATCAACTTGTGCTCGTTCGGCAGTCCCAGCCATCGCGCTGAAGCTCCGCTGGCGATGATGAGCGTTCGCGTTAGCACGGTCTTGTCACCCCCAAAGTCTAGCTTAAAGGGCCGCTCGTCCAGATTGGCTTTTACCAGGTGCGCGCGCATGTATTCTGCGCCAAAGCGCGCTGCCTGTTTGCGCATGTTCTCTATCAGCTCCGGCCCTTGGATGCCTTCAGGGAAGCCGGGAAAGTTTTCCACCAGCGTAGTAAGAGAGAGCTGGCCTCCAGGCTCGTGGCCTTCAATCACCAGCGGTTTCAGGTTGGCACGGGCCGCATAGATTGCGGCCGTAAGGCCGGCGCAACCGGTACCCAGCACTACTGTATCGCGAACGGAATTTTCCATGGCATCCATTAGATTCATAACCTTCGATTTAGTTTCAGTGCTTGGCCGCGGCCGGTTTTCGCTTGGGGGCCGGCGCTGCCGCCTTGGCATTGGCGTTAAGCCACGCGAGATCCGAGCGGAAGGCGGTACGCAGTCCCAGCGCCGCGCGATATTGCGCCATGATTTCAGATGCCTGATGAAACACCGGTTCGTAGGCGCTCTGGTCAACTTCCTCACAGCGTGACAGCACGGCAGAACTCTTGTTGAGCCGCTCAACTCTCACGCGAGAAGTCGGCGTATCCACCTGCAAGAGAGAAAGCGGCTTGGCTGCACTGGCAGACATGCGGTCTTCCATCACTACCTGCAGAAAATCTTTAGGATCGCGCGGCCGCAGCACCAGGATCTCAACCGTATTGGTTGCGTCCGTGCTCATGGAGTACTGCGCGGTAAGCAGCGGAGACTCCGCCGCAAAGTCCCTGCGCAGGCGGACGTACTTTGCGTCGGGAGCGTCTTTCAGCGAAGTGCGTCCGCGGGAAAGCTCAAAGTCCGTGCTGAAGGCCGGCTTGGACTGCACTGCCGCCAGCGCGCTCTTGATAATCGCTTGTTCATCGGTTCCCGGCGTACAGACGTTCAGGTAATTCACTTTGACCTGCGGCTTGCCGTCTGGCGAAGGCGCGGCAGGCTGGGCACTGGGTGTTGGCGCGGGTTGCTGGTCTTGTCCCATGGCCGCCGCTGCCACCAACAAAAATAGGATTGCGAGTGCGCTTTTGAACACGGTTTGGATTGTAGCACCAGGAGCGAAGTCAGGTGCCTGGGAGATTGTGTGACCGGATAACCTGAACAAGAGACGAACGGCACGGTTCGCCCAACCCCCAACATGGCACCCGATTCCCGTTGGGGTTCCTTAAGAGCCAGAGGCTAACATTTGAGTTTGCCCTGCGTCCAAGTGGCTGAAACACTTCTGTGCATTGCTATGAACGGGCCATTGGGCCAAGTGGTGGCATGGTCATGTTTCTACTCTTCGTCCAAGAAATTCTTTGTTAGGCGGCTCAAATGAAAAAGAATTATGCCCTGTTGTTGATCCTGGTCATGCTGCTTGCATTTGGGAACATTTCCCCGGCGCAGGACTTCGCCGAGATTCCCATCCCGCCCAACGGAAATAATGAAAAGGCCGAAGTGGCCCAGTGGATTGGGCTGGTGAAGGTGGCTATCTCTTATCACAGTCCTAATCTGCATGGCGGAGGCGGAGCGGACCGGAGCGGGCACATCTGGGGAGAAGTGGTGCACTATGGTTTTATTGACGAAGGCTTTGGGCCAACCAAGGCCGCGCCCTGGAGGGCCGGCGCCAATGAAACTACTACCATCTCGTTTTCGCACGATGTGAAGGTGGATGGCAAAACGCTCAAAGCTGGAACGTATGGCCTGTTTCTGGACGTGGAGAAAGATGGGCCGTGGCAGTGGATCTTCTCCACGAACAATGCGGGGTGGGGAAGTTTTCAATATGATCCAAAAGAGGATGTTCTGAGGGTGCCGGCCAACCCAGTGTCCGCGCCGCATACAGAATTTCTTACATTTGGATTTGACGAGCGTAAGCCGGATTCGACGGTCGCCTATCTCCAGTGGGAAGACAAGAGAGTCTCCTTCCGTATTGACGTGCCCAATGCCAACGAACTGTACGTGGCGCAGATGCGGCATAACCTGCTGTCATGGCCGGGTTTCGACTACAAGAATTGGCAGAATGCCGCGCAGTTTTGCGCGGCCAACAAAATCAATCTGGATGAAGCCTTGATCTGGGCTGATAAAGCCATTCATGGTCCGTTTCGCGGAGCTACCATCGGAAGCGAAGATTTCTCCACGGTGCAGACCAAAGCGGACGTGCTACAGGCAATGGGCAAAACCGACGAGGCAGATAAGCTGATGGACCATGCGTTTCAGCTCACCGGTGCCGATCTGCTGCCAGTCCATATTTACGGGATGCGCCTGCTGGGCGCCGGTAGAAAAGAAAAAGCTATTGAAGTCTTTAAATTCAACCAGAAAAGGCACCCAGAAGATAAATTCTGGGGTTACCTGGGGCTGGCGCGGGCATACACGGCTACCGGCGATAAGGAAAAAGCAATAAAGAACTGGGAGATTGTGGTGCAAAATATTCCGGCGGACCGGAAAGGCCAGCTTCCTGCATACGAAGCTGCCCTCAAAAAACTCAAGGAAGCGAGCTGAAATCCCGAATCCCGCATAGCGGGTGAGGGAGCCCTATTGTACCGAAGCGCTATCGGGTCGACACTGTGGTATCCCTTCCGACAGTGACTATAGGGCCAAAGTCTTCGTCGCTAAAGGGATCCCTCGCTTCGCTTCGGACTACGGAAAAAGCAACTCGCAACCCGCTACTTTTTCAAATACGAGTCCACCCATCCATTCACGGTCTTGTACCATAGCTCGCTGTTCTGCGGTTTGAGTATCCAGTGTCCTTCATCGGGGAAGTACAGCATTTTTGAAGGGATATTCAGCCGTTGCAGCGTGGTAAATAACTGGAAGCCTTCAGAGACGTCCAGCCGGTAATCAAGCTGGCTGTGGACAACAAGCGTCGGCGTCTTGAACTGCGCGGCAAAAAGATGTGGCGACCATTTGCGGTAGCCTTCGCGGTTGTTCCATGGCGTATCGCCAAACTCCCACTCCGGAAACCACAGCTCTTCCGTGCTGCCGTAAGCGCTTTCCGTGTTGAACATTCCATCGTGCGATACAAGGCACTTGAATCGATTGGTGTGTCCAAGGATCCAGTCAATCATGTAGCCGCCATAGCTCGCGCCCAGGGCGCACTCGCGGTCTTTGTCGATAAACGGGTAGGTTTTCTCCGCGTAATCAAGCCCATTCATCAGGTCGATGTAAGGCTTGCCGCCCCAATCCTTGTTCACGCCATCCACAAACGCCTGCCCATAGCCGGTTGATCCGCGAGGGTTGACCATGATCACCACGTAGCCATCGGCGGCAAAAAGTTCGGCATTCCAGCGGTAGGACCATTCGTCGCCCCACTGGCCTTGCGGCCCGCCATGGATGAGAAACTTGACGGGATATTTTGCGTCCTTGTTGAACCGTGGCGGCTTCACCAGAAATCCCTGGACCTTGGTCCCACCAGCGCCGGCAAACCAGAATGATTCCACCGGCTGCATGTCAACCTTTGCCAGCGTCGCATCGTTCAGGTGGCTAAGTTCCTCGGCAACATAGTTCGACTTGTATGCCATTGTGGAGGTGGGGCCGGTCCTGCCGGATTTTGCGGTTGAGCCGGATGTCTGACCTTCGAGCGCGATTTTGTAAACCTCGCTAGGCGCCGCCACAGAGAGCTGAGTAAAGACCATCGTCTTGCCATCCGCGGAGACGCTCAACTCGTCATTGGTGCCGCCGAGGATTTCTTCAATGTCCTTTATGCCCGTCCCTGTGGGTCTGGCGCCGGCGAGGGCGACGGGCAGATTCAGCCGGTAGATCGGCGATGCGCCTTCTTTTTCCGATGTGAAATAAATAAACTTCGAATCGGGCGACCAGGCGATGGTTTCCACCCACTGATCAAAATTTTCAGTCAGGTTTTTGATCTCGCCGCTCTTGCGATCGTAAACAACCAGCCTGAACCGGTCGCTCTCATACCCGGCGCGCTTTTGCATGCGCCATGCGAGCCACTTGCCGTCAGGCGAATAGAGCGGCGTGGAGTCGCCTCCCGGACTGGTGCTGAGCTTTTTCGGTTCGCCGCCGGTTATGGGCACCACAAAAATGTCATTGTTCGTGCTTGTCGCGCCAACCTCATCCCAGTTGCTCGTAAACGCCACTTCTTTTCCGTCCGGAGAAATCGCATATGGATCCTGTCCGCCCAGGCTGAAAGGAGGAACGTCATGGTCGCCCGGAGTCAGGTCTTTTGCCGCTCCGCCTTCTGCCGAAACAACAAAAAGATGGCTGCGCTTGCCGCTGGTGTAATGGTTCCAGTGCCGGAACAGCAGATGTTCGAAGACCATTGCCTTAACTTTGGACTTGGCGCGCTCTTCATCGCTGAATTTGTTGCAGGCGTCGTCCATGCAGCCGGGAAAAACTTCAGAAATAAAAACAATATTTTTGCCGTCGGGAGACCAGATGGCGCCATCGGCTTCCGTGGAGATGCTGGTAATTTTCGTGGCTGCAACGCTGGGTGTACCTGAGGTTGAGTCAAAGCCCCTCACCCATATCTGCGTGCCGCCTTCCGCCGCACTCAGGTAGAGATAGCTCTTTCCGTCGGGCGCCCAATGTCCGCCACTCTCGCCCGCGGGGGTTACCGGGAGTTGTCGCGCGGCTCCGCCAGCCATGGGGACCACCCAGAGATGGGAAGTCCGTTTATTCTCTTTCAGGTCAACATCCACAGCGGCAAATAGCACCCATTTGCCGTCTGGCGAGATTGCCGGGCCGCCAATGCGCTTTAAGGACATCATGTCCTCAAAGGTGAAAGCCTTTTTTGCCGCTGGCTGGGCGGAAAGCTGAACAAAAACGCCTCCCATGAGTAAAATAGCCATGGCTGAAACGATTAAGAGCGTAAAACGGCGCATGCGGTCTCCTAAGAAGAGCAAGTTAGTGTAAAACCTTTTTGCGGTTTCAAGCCAGCATGCAATCGTTGACTCGGTCGAATAAGCCCATAAGATTCAATTGAGGACGATCAAAGGAACCGGAATGAACTGCTCCAGGATTATGCGTCTCGTTTTTATTTTTCTCTTTGCCCTGATGATGCCAGCCGCGGTCTTGGCCCAGACGAATTGCGATGAAGGCACAGGCCCGATGAATCCTGCCCAGCCACAGGGCATGACGCCGCAACAGATTATTGAGAAATTTGGCGCCAAAGAAGAAGTCTTCCGCCAGGCCCTCAACAATTATGTCTATACGCAGGACATCACCGTGCAGGAGCTGGACGGCAATACCGTGAGCGGCGAATTTCGGCTGGTGCAGGACATCACGTATGACGATAAGGGCGGACGCGTAGAGAACGTTACCTTCGCGCCGCAAAATACCTTGCGGCAACTGAGCCTGAGCCGTGAAGACTACGAGGATTTTCGCTACAAAATGGCCTTCGTCCTGACCACCTCTGACCTGCCTCAGTACAACCTGCTTTACGTGGGGCAGCAGCGCCAGGATGAAGTCGATACTTATGTTTTTGATATCGCGCCCAAGACGATCGTCAAGGGGCAGCGCTATTTCCAGGGTCGCATCTGGGTTGACAATCATGACTTGCAGATAGTGAAGAGCTGCGGCAAAACCGTGCCGGATGCAATCGCCACCAAAAAAAAGAAGAATGTGGAAGAGAACCTTTCACCGAAATTCGTGACGTATCGCGAGCAGATTGACGGCCAGTACTGGTTTCCCACGTACATTCGCGCTGACGATGTGCTGCATTTCCGCCAGAATGATGTCCACATGCGCGAGATCATCAAGCTGACAAATTACAAACGTTTTGGCTCGAAGACCAAAATTATCTTTAAGGGCGAAGCCAAGGAAGATCCGAAAGATGATCCCAAAGCCAGCCCAAAAACGCCAGATAAAAAACCATAGAACCTGCCAGCCTTTAAGCCGCTTAACACCAAAGGACCATTTCCATTGGGCGAGGAGCTTCTTCGTTTTTATTTGTTAAGCGCTCGTACATCATGCTGCGGTTAGCTCTCGGTGCGCATCTAAATTTAAGAGATATCTAGGAAAAATTTATGCGGCACCTTAGACTCACGTTGCATGCGTGCGCAATGCGCTTCGTCCTGAAGATCGTTGCTCTGACGATTTTGCTTTCTCCACTGGCTCTAACAGCCCAGACCAATTGCGATGCCGGCGATGGCCCGCTAAATTCCGCGCCTCCGCAGAGCATCAGCGTGCAGGACTTGATCCAGAAGTTCGCCGGGCAGGAAGCGGTCTTTAAAGAAGCACGCAATCACTATACATACACGCAAGAGGTATCGGTGGAAACCCTGGACGGCGACACCGTTGATGGCCAGTTCAAGGAAACTACCGACGTCCTGTATGACGATCATGGAAAACGCATTGAGAACGTGACTTATGCGCCCATGAATACGCTCACGCGCGTGCAGCTGACGAAGGAAGACTATGACGATTTCCGCAATCATCTGCCCTTTGTGCTGACCACGGAAGACCTTCCGCAGTACAACATTCTTTATGCCGGCCAGCAGCACGTAGACGAACTGGATACGTATGTTTTCGACGTGGCGCCAAAGAAAGTGGATAAAGATGGCGGGCCGCGTTTTTTCCAGGGGCGCATCTGGGTGGACAACCGCGATTTTCAGATTGTGAAGACCTGCGGCAAGAACGTTCCGGACACGCACAAGAAAGGGCAGGAGAACCTCAGCCCCAAATTCGTGACGTATCGGGAACAGGTGGACGGACAATATTGGTTCCCCACCTATACGCGCGCCGATGATATTTTGCACTTCAGGGATGGGGCCGGAGACGTCCACATCCGCGAAACATTGAAATACACGCGCTACAAGCGTTTCGGCGTGAAGACCCGGATTATCTACAATGGACAGCCGATCAAGAACGGATCAGAACCGAAGTGAACGAGCACCTGGCAATTGGCAAATAGCAATTAGCAGGGCCATTTTTCGAAAACACATTGCTGGGAATCAAACACTTGTGCGGTTCGTCACCAACACAGGATAACGCACGCAGCAAAATCAAAGCTCGGTGTCGGCGGCTTCTAGTCGGAGAACAGGAAAGGGTTTTGGCAAATTGCCAACTGCCAACTGCTAATTGCTAATGATGTAGCAGCCACATAAACCAGCCGGCAACAAACAGTCCGCCCAGGGCCATGGCAAAGCAATAAGCGCCGTAGCGAACCATTTCATTCGGTGTGTTGCGTTGCGTAATTCCGAACACGATGGAAAAAAAGAACGCAAACAGCGTTGCGGCGGTGAAGTGAGAGAGTTGCAGTGCCAGCATCATGGTTTTTTTCCAATCGCAATGTGGTATGCGTCCACGGCTGCCATGATGTTCAAGAGACCCGCCACAACAATGAATTTCGTTCCATAGTCGGCCACGGCGGACGTGATGGAAGTGCCGCCCCAATCAAAGATCCGCGCCATAAAGTAAAACGCCCCTGAGCCCAGATCGCCGATGAAGCCAAGAATGTCCAGCAGGTCGCCGGTATTGGCCTGATAAACCTTGCCCTGCATGGCGACACCAAAGGCAAACATTCCTGCCACGGAGCCAAAAAGAAGCAGGCCGCGTATCCAGCGCTTCTGGATCAAATGGCCCGCGCCGGGTATCAGCCAGCCGATCAACGGAGCCATGGCCGCCAGAGCGGTAAAGGGAACTGCCACGGCGGTGGATTGCGCGTCGGGTGTAGTGGTTTCTGTTTTCGCCATCAAATAATGACCAGTTCGTTTTGTATTTTACCTGTTACTTCAGCCGCGCCATTGCGCGTGAGCACGTTTACTTCACTGCGCACGCCAAATTCCGGCAGATAAATGCCCGGCTCAATGGAAAAACAGGTGTTGGGGATGATTTCGCGGTCGTCCTTGGTCTCAAGGTTGTCCATATTCGCGCCGTTGCCATGCACGTTTACGCCGATGGAATGCCCCGTGCGGTGCGTAAAGTATTGCGCGTAACCGGCGTTGGTGATGTGCTCACGCGTCGCCTGGTCCACTTCCCAGCCAGCAATGCGGCGCTTTCCGGCAAACGCTTCCACAACTTTCTTGACGCCCGCATCCCGCGCGCCGCTCACGATGTTAAAAATCTCGATTTGTTTTTCCGTCGGCGTGCCCAGCACCCCGGTCCAGGTAATGTCGTAATAGACGGCGTCCGGCGTGTTCTTTTTTGCCCAGATATCGAGTAGCACAAAATCGCCGTCTTTGATCGCCGACGAGCCTTGCGCTTGCGGCCCGTAATGCGGATTGCCGCTGTTGGCATTCACCGCCACAATCGGCAGGTCTTCAGTGACCAGCCCCTCGCGGCGGAAGGCCTCGGCCAGCCACTGTTGGATCTGGTACTCGGTTACGCTGCCCTTGCGGACGCGCCGGCCGATTTCCTTGAAGCATTCCGGTACAATGGCGTCAATGGCATCACGCGCGGCAAAATGACTGGCGATCTGCTCTTCACTCCACGCGGCTTCAAAGCGCGCCACCAAGTCGCCGGAGCTTACAATCTCCTTGCCAAAGCTACGGACAAGCTCCACCGTCCCGGCATCCACCAGCCCAATGTAGGGAATCAGGTTGTTGGGCGAATACTGCATGGCCACCGTGCGATGGCGCACCAGCATGGCCTGCAGGTTGTCCCAGAGTTCGCGCCAGCTGGAGTACTCGCGCTTTGTGCCCGGCACTGAATCCAGATGCCCCGCCTCAATGCGATGCACCAGCTTCGTCGGCTCGCCCTCACGGGGAATAATGTAAAACCAGCGGCGCGTTACCATCAGCCCTTCGGGCAGTCCCAGCACTTTGTAACCAATGGGATCGCGATGGTGATGGTCATAAAACAGCCACGCATCGATGTTGCGCTCATGCAGGGCTGACTGAATAGCTTTCAAATCCATAAGTGGTTCTTCTATTTAAACACATTTTTCGGAATGGCCGAGCGCAGCCGAGGGAGCCCTATTCCAACGATGAGCTTCCAGAGTTAAATGGAAGCCGCAGGGCTCCTCCGCTTCCTCCGATCCTCTGTGTTCCTTCGTATCCTTTGTGGTTAAAGATTTTGGGTTTCCGATCCCGGCGATCAACGCGCGATCACGGCGATCCTTGCAGCCCTCTGCCTGCGTCCCTCAGCCACGGACCCACCCCCATAAGACCTTTATTAAAAACAAAGATTAAACCTCAATTCGACCGAACGGTGACCGAGCGGTCGAAGTCCATTTTTTCCTTTTTCGGGTCTCCAATCGCGATCAATTTCAGCCGTGTCTTTGCATTTTTACTGTCCGGTCGGCAGAGGGTCGCAACGCGTGAGAGACGGCGCTTTCTTGCTGACTGCTGCGTGCTGATTAACTATGTTTTCAAAGATCTCTTGCGCTATGGCCCAAGCCACAGCATTTTATCGTCTTTTGTTCGCCAAGACAAGCAAATTGTAATTGGCGCACCCCAGGAAACCTTCCAGCAGCTTTCCCATATCCTTACGGAAATCCCGCAGCTTTGCCCTCGTTCGGTCACTTTCAGCTTGCTCAAATTGCGGGAGGCGGGATTCGATCAAATGCAAGGACAATCGGCATGTCCGGCATCCATCAACAAATGCCTCCCTATCTTGAACTAGCCCCGTACGTTTTTTACGCTAGTAAGCGATGAAAGCAGAGATGCCAAAAGCGCCCCAAGCGTGGACGAAGCGATTTGACAAACAACCCGGCTGCAATGAGATTTTGGCTCGGCTGAAGAAGAGAGGACGTGACCCTGACACCATACGTTGGTACTTGTGGTACGACTGTGACCCTGAAAACTGGAGCAAACTCCAAAAATCGCACGAGCACAATAGAAGGGAAATAAGGAGATTCAAGGAGGGACTCGCAGTGTTGAGGCTTGAACTTTTCAATCAGATTGAACAATCTCTTCAGTTTTTCAGGTGCGGCAAAGCCACACTACTGCACATTCCAGAGGTGTTGAGAGAATTCCGGGAGTGGTTCGATCTAAATTGCGCGCTTAACAAATCCAAACAACTCAACTTCCATTGGCACCTTTTGCCAGTTTTTGATTTCTGTCGGTTTGGCATCAGCCCTGAGAGATGCGAGTGCCAGGGCTGGGAGCGTGATGTGTCTGACCTCGTGAACGCAGCTTTTGATGCGCATTCCTGGATCAAGGGACGACCGAGGATCACCGTCGATTCTATTCGTCGCTATACGCAGCGTAAACGCTTCTACAGTAAGCGCGACATGGAACGCTTTTTTCCAATAAAACGCTGAAACTGTTCACCGGATAGGCACGTTCTTGCGCGAATATAGTCGCAGAAGAACCATGAAAAACAAACTGTTACTTTCCAAGCGTGAGTCGGCGCAGATTCAAAACGCCGCTAGGAGGCCTGAATGACTCCCCAGAAATTGCGCCGGGTCTTCGAGTGGTTCACGGCAGCCGAACTCTTGTTTGCGCGTGCGATTATCTTTGTAATATTCCTTTTCGGATTATGGCAGCTTTTTCTTCGGTTTAAATAATTCTTGTTCAAAGAATTGAGCCAGCTTTTTGTGCATTATAAAAAATGCGTGCCGCGTACCAATCCAGCATTTCATTTCTTCAGATCGTGCACCAGCTTTTTAAACTCTCCTGATATTAGTCGTGGTCCTTCCACTCAGTGAAATCCGGAATGTAGTATTCGCGGATTTTGGGCTGAGTCCTTGCCGCGGTCGGCCCTGGCTGTAACGGTTACAGCCGGTTGCGCACTACACATTGTGCGTCGATGTACGCACGCAAGGAGAAATAAGATGTCTTTACCAGTACAGCTTGTCGGTGGTCTTGGTGGCGCCATCGGTTCCGATTTTCGCCGCTCCCTCAATCAGCTTATGTTTGTCGAATTCAATGGCAAACTTTCCCGGCTGAATCTTACCCGCACTGCGTCGGTTGTGACGTCGGGCACTGTGACGTTGCTGGCCAGCTATGGATTTAATCTTGACACCGGTATCGAAGACGCAACCGGGGCACCCCTTACTGGTGACATCTGGTGGTCCCCTCCAGGCGGCATGGTTCGCATCGGCAGCGCGCAGATGATCAATCTCGGCGTGACCGATTATGCCTCTCTTACCCCAGATACGCTTCAGAGTCTGTCCTATTCCAGCGCTACGATTCCGCAGGCCAAGTTTGTGACTGGCAACGTGTTTGCGGTCCATACAAATGGAGGAAATTTTTCCAAAGTCAAGGTGGTTATTTCCGGGCTCAACCTGCAGATTCAGTGGACCACCTACAAACTGGATTCGCCGTACGCCTTGCTGGGCACTGGCTATCAGCAGCCCGAAGATGTGAAGGTAAGCGCTGATGGAAGCCATGTCTACGTTACGGAACGGACCGGCCACTTGCTCAAAGTTCCACTTGCCACTCCAAACCGCACGCCGGCAATGGTGCTTGCGTCTGGCATGAACGCCCCGCAGCAGCTCTTCCTTGACGAGGCGCATAAAGCTGCCTATGTGGTGGAGTATGCGCCGTCCGGCCATCTGTGGCGAATCGACCTGACATCCGGTAACAAGACCGCCGTGCTGAAGGGCCTGCAGAATGCAGTAGGACTGGTGCTCAGCGCCGACCTGCAATTCGCCTACATAAGCGAACAAACCACCGGGCCGGATGCGGGACGAGTGAGCAGTTTTCAACTGAGCAATGGCGTGCGCCAGACTCTGGTCAAGGGTTTAACGGCACCGTTCTACCTTACTTGGAGCGATGATACACAAAGCTCCCTCCTCGTTCCCGAGCGCGACCCGGCCAACCGCATCACAATGATCAATGTGGCAGCGAAGAGCTCACAGGTGGCTCTCAGCAGCGTAGGATTTCGGCCATCGAGTGTCACCGTGGTCGCCCCAGGCCAGATGCTGATCTGCTGTGATCAGGTCATCGATGAAGCAAATTTTCTCGCTTTCCAGCCAGGTGGGCCATTGCTTATGGGCATCGGCTTTATCCCCTTCGACAAGGTGGTCCCCGACGTCCCCGGGCCGACCGTGGGACTGGCCGATACCACTGTGGATCCCACCTATTTTTACCAAGTGAAGGACACGCCCTTCGGAGGCTCACTGCCACTGACGCTCAACTACATGCGAGCGTTGAATGATGGTGCGGCGTTTTACCGCGTTTTCGTCCAAAATGCGAGCCTGGGCTTTGTGCTTCAGGATGTTACATGGACGGACGAACATTGGAACGGGTTCGAATTTGTGCCCATCACCACTGGGCCCAGAAACGTTGCCGGCCAGCCAGGTTTCTTTCCCACGCGCGCTGTGAGCGATCTGTTCCAATGGATGAACCCATCGCTGGGAGGCTTCGTTCAGTCGACCGGCCTGCCCAATGGTCTTAACACCATCTGGATCGAGTTCGTGGATGGATCGGGCAACTTCATCGAATGGTCCAAACCGCTGACCATCTTGGTGGATAACAACCATT
Organism: Terriglobia bacterium; assembly: GCA_020072645.1. NCBI lineage: Bacteria > Pseudomonadati > Acidobacteriota > Terriglobia > Terriglobia bacterium. The sequence continues at coordinate 35,744 of JAIQGK010000014.1, read as the reverse complement.
GCACTGCAACACTCTCGCAGCCGACTTTGCATGGCAAATTCGCAGATACCGACTGCGGTCTGCTGCACTACGGCGTAAAAGATGCATCGCCGGTTACCATGCCGTTTACGGCAAGTCATCCCAACAACTTTGCTTCCTTTAGCTTCACCGTGGTCAAGGGAGTCAACCAGGTCACGTTGCCGCCTCTGCCCGTTTCCGGTCCGGTTTCCACAGCGCTAGGCCTCTCACCGGTTGTCGAAAGCGTGCAGGATCTACTCGGTAAATGCACAATCGCCGCATTTGCCGAAGAGGTCTACGTCGCCGCATCTGCGAACAACGGGTGGGGCCGACAGAGCCAGTACGATGCCTCGCAATTAATCGCTTACGTTTTGGCGCCTTAACACTCTGATCTAACCTTGCGGCGAGTGCGCGTTTGGAGCGCTCGCCGCCTGTTTGAGTGGGGGATTCGGAGACAATCCTTTACTTCATAGGTCCCTCATTTTCTGCGACCTCTTTTGGCATCAGCGTCCTGTCATAAATCCACAGCAGCAGCGCGGTAAGCACGCCGACGGCGATCACCGCCCACCACATTTTTTCCGGCTGGTGTGTGACCTCGCCAAAGTGATGGATCAGCTTGCCTCCAAACCAGCCGGCAATCAGTGATCCAATGCCTATGGGCAAAAACGCAAAGCCCATGTATGTGCCCTGCTGTCCTGAGGGAGCCAGGCGGGAGATGTATTCGTAATAGCGTGGCGACTGGATGATTTCACCCAGCGCGACAACGCCAAGCGTGACGTATGCCATCAACACAGTGGGGTGAAAGATCAGGAAAACCCAAGCCACGGCTGAGATAATCGTCCCCAGCGTAATTGCGCGAAACGGCGCGACCTTTTGTGTGGCCACATTCACCAGCACCGTCAATGCGATCACGAGCAAGGGGCCGGTGATCAGCATGATTTCAGTATCGGTGTTGGGATTGATGTAGTCATGAACATAAATCGGCAGAATGATGAACTCTTGCCAGTAGACAATCCAGTAGCCGGAAAAGATCAGCAGAAACAGCATGAACCGTGGATTCCCTAAAACCATGCCAAAGTTTTTGAGAGACTCCGCAAGACTGGCGGTCTGTACTTCGCCGGAGCGGCGCGGTTCGCGGAAGAAGATCAGTACGGCAAAAAACATCAGGAAGACGCTGCCCGCCGCGACGCGGAAGACGTTTTCCACACGCATATGGCTGTGTACCCAGGACGCGACAAATGGCCCTGCTGCTCCGCCGATGTTGACCAGCGTGTAATAGATCGAATATCCAATGGAACGAACGTTTTCTTTTGAAGCTCGTGCCGTCGTCCCAACCACCGCAGGCTTCACCAGCGCGATCCCCAGCGCAGGTAATGCTAAAACCATGCTGACCAGCACAATCAGTGGCATGTGGCCGCGTATTGGGCCGAGCCAGGACGCCCCGAGAGAACCGAGCAAAAAATAAGAGCAGCTCAGAATCAAGTAGGCCAGCGACAAAGCGCGCCGAAAGCCCAGCCGGTCGGCAACCGTGCCGCCGAAAGCGGCCATGAACCATACGAGCCCGCCGAATAGTCCGGTAAGGCTGCTGGCCTGCTGCACGGGAAACCTCAGCGTTTCATGCAGGTAGCGCGCCAACGAAGCGAACGCGGCGTAATACGAGAGTCGCTCGAACAGCTCAGTGACGTTGGCGACCCAGAATGGCCGTTCAAAGCCGATCTTTATCTGCTCCAGGCGTTCAGAAAAGGACAAGATTTCACCTCGTCGGGCAAATTTACGATTTCAAATTTTCAGCCAGCTTTTGCTCTGCCACAGGTTTGCTCACACCCGCGATTCGCACTATTTTGTTTCGGCTGGTTTCACCGCTGGCTATGGTAACGGAGGAGCGCGGAATTGCAAACAAATCCGCAAAGAATTCAATCACCGCCTGGTTGGCTTTGCCCTCTACCGGCGGCGCGGTGAGCGCCAGCTTGAGCGCGTCTCCCACTACTCCGGTGATGGCATTTTTGCGGGCGCGAGGGTGGACCTTCACGGCAAATGAGATTCCTGTGGCGCTTTCATGGATGGGAATCATGCCGGCTTTAGCCGCGCGCCGAATATGGCCGTGCCAACGCGCACGCAGGTCGATCCTTCTTCAATGGCAACTTCAAAATCATGCGACATGCCCATGGAAAGCACGTCCATCTGGATGCCGGGCAGCTTGCGCGCTGCGATCTGGTCGCGCAGGTCGCGCAGCATACGGAAATACGGCCGTGCGCCTTCAGGATTTTCCGTAAATGGCGGCACGGTCATCAGCCCGCGTATCTGGACACTCTCAAGCTGCGGCGCGGCACGGAGAAGACTTTCAAGTTCGGGTGAATCGAGTGAAATACCGGCTTTGCTCTCTTCCTGGCCGACTTTGATTTCGATCAGCACATCAAGCTTCTTGCCTGACTCGCCCGCAGATTGATTCAGCTTTTCCGCCAGTCGCAAAGAATCGACGGAATCGATGGCCTGAAACAGCTCGGCTGCCTTCTTCGCTTTGTTGCTTTGCAGGTGGCCGATCAGATGCCACTCAGCATCTTTCAATTCGCTCAGCCCGGCGGATTTACCTTCAAACTCCTGCACGCGGTTCTCGCCAAACACCCGCAGCCCCGCCGCGTAAGCTTCTTTAATTCGCTCTGGTTCCATGGTCTTGCTGACAGCCATGAGCACGATGGAACTTGCGTCGCGGCCAACACGCGCTGCCGCGCGGGCAATGCGCTGGCGGACGGCGGCAACGTTGTCGGCAATCGGCATGAAGAAAATCTACCACGGAGGCACCGAGACACGGAGAAAACAAAATCAGGTTTGCCGCTGATTCCGCAGACGAACGCAGATAATTCCAATTTCCGCCAGAGTTATTAAGATAACCTTTTGAATCTGCGTTAATCAGCGCAAATCTGCGGCCAATTCCGCCTTTCTCCGTGCCTCTGTGTCTCCGTGGTAGGTTCTGAAGTTTACCGCAAGTCCACGCCCACCACGTCGGGCATGCGCCTTGCCAGCGAGCGCAACATCGGCGGCAGGGCAGCTTCCCAGAATGACCATTCGTGCTGGCCGGGAAATTCCGTCATCTCATAGGCGATGTGTTTTTTACGCAGCACGTCGGCAAATTGATGGTTGCCGATGATCGTGTCATCGTCCGTGCCGCAGGCCATAAAGATAAAAGTGGCGTGCTGCGGCTCGGCTTTTTCCGCCAGCAGGAACACGTCGTTTTCTTTGCGCGTCTTGCTGTCAGCGGGACCAAAGATGTCACTGAATCCGAAGCTCTTGAATGCCTTGTCATACTCCGGATCGCGCGGAGCGGTGACCGCGCCGCTCAGGCTCCCGGCAAAGAAAAACAGTCCGGGATACTTCAGCGCGAGATTGATGGCCGCATAGCCGCCGCTGGAGATCCCGGCAATCGCGCGCGCGTCGCCGCCATTGATGCGGAAGCGCTCGCCCACATCAGTAAGTACGTCCTGGAGAAAATAGTCTTCCCATTTTTCTTTGGGATTGGTGGCCGAATTGATGTACCAGGAGTTCTCGCCTTCAATCGATACGGCGATGAGCTGGTAGCGCTCCAGATAGCGCGTTAAGTTGGAGTGCGCTTCAAAACTGCGGTAATGCCCGGTGAGTCCATGCAGCAGGTAGAGCACGGGATAGCGGTTCTCAGTGCCGAAATAGTCTTTCGGCAGAATTACCCGATATTGCATTTCACGTTGCAGTGCCTTGCTGAAGAACTTCACGTCCTGCACGCGCTTGTTGCTCTCAGGCTGCGGCGCAGGCGCGGGACTCGCCGCTGGAATTGATGTCGAAGGAGAAGCAGAGCGCGTTTGTGCGTGAAGCGGCAGGGAAGAGCAGACAAGTACAGCGCACAGGCCGAAAATAGCCAACATCGGCGAACGAGAAATTTTGGGCATAGGCAAAAGACGGCAGGACGCAGGGAATGTTAGCAGAGCAGGCAAAAGCGGTTCACCGCAAAGATCGCTGAAGTCGCTAAGGAACACAGAGTCCTGTTGCAATCCTTGGCGCTCTTTGCGGTGAAACTTATTTCTTCTCGCCTTCCAGCGGTTTGCGGGCGAAGTGATAAAGCGAGGCGGCCAGCAACGCGAACATGATCACCGCAATGATGTTGGCAAAGTCCGCATGGTCCGCAATAAAATGAAGCTTAGGCCCCCAGGAAATGGAGTTTTCCGGAAGCCAGTGCTTGTCTTCGCAAATTTTGATGAACATACCCAGCAGGCCCACGATGCCGCCCGCGGCTATGAGTCCGCTGGAGTAAAGCGAGCCGGGACTGACTTCACTTTCTTCTGAAGTCTTGCCTTCACGCTTGCTGCGCAATTCCACCAGCCAGCGCACCACACCGCCGGTGAAGATCGCCAGAGTGGTGGCAATCGAAAGATAGAATCCTACGGCGAATGAAAGAGAGCGGATGCCCAGCAGTTCCACGGCTATTACAAGGAAGACACCTAAAAGAATCAGACCCCATGGCAGGCGCCGCTCAAGAATACCGTTGATCACCGTTGCCATGAGCTGTGCCTGGGGCGCTGAGGCGCTGTCACTCCCGATACCCTGGATCCACTGCACTTCAAATTTCTGGCTCTGCGGATTGTAGAAATAGTATCCGTTCGGAACTGTGGGCGAGTTGATGGCCGTGTACAGCTTCATGCCCTGGACGGATTGCTGCGTGGCTGCCCCGCCCGCCGTGGGAGCAACTGGAACAGCCTGACGGTCGAATTTTCCGGAATATTCAGAGACTCCCACGGGAGGATGTTGAACGTCAATGGCGATGTTGGCAGGGCGGAAAGATTCCAGCGCCGCATTCATCAGGCCCAGTGTCATCCCAATGGCGACGACAGAAACTGTCACACCCACCATCAGAGCAGCTTGCTGTTTCGCCGGCGTGGCGCCGACCAGAAAGCCTGTCTTCAAATCCTGTGACGTATTGCCGGCATTTGCTGAGGCGATACAAACCACGCCCCCAATAGTGATGGCCAGCGCGGAGAATGCGGTTCCGGTCCAGCCCATGACCAGAAACATGGCGCAGGTGGCCATCAGAGTTGCAATCGCCATGCCGGAGATTGGGTTCGACGAGCTGCCAATCAATCCCGTGATGCGCGATGAGACAGTAACAAACAAAAATCCGAACACTACGACCAGGATCGCTGCGAAGAAATTGTTTCCTGCCGACGTTTCCGCATGCAGGATGGGCTTGAAGGTCAGCAGGGCCCACATGAGCAGCAGGAGAATGCCCGAGCCGAGCAGGGCCCACTTCAAATTAATGTCGCGGTCTGTGCGGCGGAGGCTGGCCGCGGCCGCGGCGCCTTTGGCGAGATCTTTGGCGCCGGCGCGCAGGGCATTGACGATGGTGGGAATGGTGCGAAGCAGGGTAATTAGCCCGGCGGCAGCCACGGCGCCTGCACCCATTGGACGGATGTACGCGCGATAAATGTCATCGGGCCCCATATTGGCGATCGGCATGGTTCCTGGAAAAATTGCGCCGGTGACGTGCGAGCCGAAGAACTTAATGGCCGGCATGACTACAAGCCACGCAAAGACGCCACCGGCAAAGATAACGCCGGCAATGCGTGGTCCGATGATATAGCCGACGCCAAGATATTCAGAAGTTGTGTTGGCACGGACTGAGGCGCCGGGATACCAGCCTGGCGTGTATGTCGGCGTGCTGGGCCAGACCTTAAACATGTTTTCGTTCTGAAAAAAAGTATAGAGCGCGCCCAGGCCCAGCCCGGCGAAAACGCGTCCCGCGAACGAACCGCCTTTATCGCCGGCGATGAGCACATCGGCGCAGGCTGTGCCTTCCGGATAAAGAAGGTTGCTGTGCTCCTTCACGATCAACTGCCGCCTGAGGGGAATCATGAAGAGGACGCCGAGCCATCCGCCGATGAATGCAAGAAGAAAGATGCGCGCGTATTCCAGTGGGAAGCCAAGAAAGATGAGCGCCGGTAAGGTAAAGATCACGCCGCCTGCCACGGATTCGCCGGCCGATCCAGCCGTCTGCACGATGTTGTTTTCAAGGATGCTGGCTTTGCCCAGCGCGCGCAGAACGCTGATGGAAAGCACGGCAATGGGGATCGAGGCTGATACCGTCAACCCGGCGCGCAAGCCGACATAAACCGTAACCGCTCCAAATAGAATTCCAAAGAGACCGCCAAAAAATATGGCGCGGAATGTGAACTCCGGCCGAACTTCGTCCGGGGGAACGTACGGTTGAAATTTTGGTTCTTCCACTTTCGCTGGTACGGTTTCGGCCACAGTTTCCTCCACGAACAAGTCTTTAAGCGCGCATGAAATCGAGGGGCAAGTTAGCACATCCAAGCGGCTTGTTACAAATTGTTGAACCACAAAGGACATGAGGCCTGTCTCGCGGATTATTTTTGTTACAAAAGGACAGTTCTGTTCATTGCAGCAGTGGTCTCACTGTTTCGTTGCTTCCGGGCAGCAACAAAGCTATACTCTGCTTGAGCACAGCCTTCTACGGGTTTTTTTGAAGGAGGGTAGTCTTCAGTAGTAGTGTTCTAGACCGGGCTCAGCAGGTTCCCCATCGCACCACACAGTTGCGCGATGCGATGAAAAGTGCGGTCAAAGTTGCCTCGTCCAGCCTGTTTTCCATCCTGTTTCCTTCTGACTGCCGCATCTGCCACGCTCCTCTCACCAACATTGCCAGCTTGCCAGTATGCGAACTGTGTTTGGCAAAAATTGTTCCGCTGGAAGGACCTTTGTGCCAAATATGCGGTGAGAAGCTGTTCCATCCCAATGCGGAAGCAGAGGATGTCCCTATGTGCCCAATCTGCTGCCGGGTCGGGGCGCATTTCCGCCGGGCTGCGGCCTATGGCGCTTACGAAGGCGCGCTGCGCGATCTGATCCACCTTTTTAAGTACGACGGAATACGGCCAGCCGGGAAGATTTTGGGCGGCTTGCTCAACCAGACCGTTGCCGCAATGGCTTTGCCGGATTCGGTGATCGTTATCCCGGTGCCATTGTGGTCCGGCAGGCGTACGACGCGCGGGTTTAATCAGGCAGAAGCCATTGCCAGAAGTTTCATCGACTTTCAAAGTTCCAGCAGCATCCAATTAGATACATCAATCCTGGTACGGACACGCGAAACTGCGTCCCAGACAGGGCTGACGCGCCATCAACGGCGGGCCAATGTACGCGGAGCGTTTGCCGTGGTGAAGGCAGAGAAGATAAAAGGCCAGAGCATCCTGATTGTGGATGACGTAATGACCACCGGCACGACCGCGGGAGAATGTGCCCGGGTGCTGCGCCGGGCAGGCGCCAAAGAAGTTTTTGTGGCCACGGTAGCGCGGGCCACCAAAGAAGCAGGGAGCGTTTTGGCGATGGCCGCCAGCGCTTTATCGGGAGGAACACAGGGCCATGCATGAACGGGACAAGCGAAGTAAACGCCATTATGGCGAAACTCCAAAGGAACCACCTAAGCCGCGCAAAAGCATGCTCATGCAGACTCCGGTCCTGGTCCTGAACGCGTCGTATGAGCCCATCAACATTTGTGCGGCGCGGCGGGCGATTGTGCTGGTGCTGAAAGGGCTGGCCATGCCAGAAGAAGAGAATGGACACTTTCTGCATGCGGCGCGGCTGGCTATGCGTGTGCCTTCAGTGATTCGTTTGCTGGAGTATCGCCGGATTCCGCACCAGACGCGTGCTCTGTCCCGCAAAAACATTCTGCTGCGCGACCGCAACACCTGCCAGTACTGCGGCGTGCTGCTGTCTTCCGCCGACCTAACCCTGGACCACGTAATCCCGCGCTCGCGCGGCGGGTCTTCTACCTGGGAAAATCTGGTGGCCTGCTGCCATCCCTGTAACCGTCGCAAAGGGAACCGGCTGCTTGCGGAAACCGATATGAAGCTATTTAAGGAGCCCAGGCCCTTTACGCTGCATACCAGTCGGCACATCATGCGTATGATTGGGCGGTCAGACACCAAGTGGAGGAAGTACCTTTTTTATTAAGAACTTCCGCTGTTTAATCAAAGCCAAAGTATGTCTCTGGCTTGGCTTTTTCGCGCCCGCCATTCCGAATATAGGCATGGCGCTTCCCAGAGTAAATTCTGCTTGCTGGCAACGTCTGCAAATCATTCCTCATCAATCACTTAGGGCTTAGTTCGCAGGCCGCTAGTGGCCCTAAAAATGCACTTACCTTTGGTGCCTGCCGTTTCGTCAGTTAACTGTCGAAGCAAAAAATACAACGAAGAAAAGTTCCCAGGTGCGGTGCCAACGCGCCAACGGAGCTATTTACCCCAGGGAGATTTGATGGCAGAAACGGTTTTGGAGCAGATTCTGGATGATTTGCGCAGTCAAGCGGTAAAGCATTATCCCCAGCGTGGTGATTTTAAAAATTTGCGAGTGGTGGGCCACACTCCGAAGAATGACCATTTTATTTATGACGTGTGCATTGATTTTGCCGCAGGCAGTGAGCGGGTAGCCATCAAGATTTACAAGGCGGGCAAGAGCGGAAGCAATGCCAAGTCCGTGGCCCGGCAGGAGAATGCCAATCTTCAATATGTGAACCAGACGCTGGCGAAAAAGAAGCTGGATGGAGTTCCGCGCGTTCTGGGCGACTACAGCGATCTTTCCGCAGTGGTGACGGACAAAGTGGCGGGCCTCCCGGTGCAGTCGATCATCATGAAAGCCGCGCTGCTGCCGGGCTTTGCCGATAATGGCAGCATCGCACTGGTAGCACTGCGGGCCGGTGAATGGCTGCGCGGTTTCCACAAGGCCACCGCCGATGCGCCAGAACCGTTTGATGGCGTAGCGCTCATTGCCAGCATGGAAAAGCTTTGCAAGAGCTGCCAGGCGGAAGGCCTGGACGATGAAGCTGTTGACCTGATCATGAGCGGCGCGCGTAGCGCATTGCCTCGCAATCGCAAGTCACTGCCGAGTTCCGCGGTGCTTTGTGACTTTACTCCACTCAATGTGGTTGTTACTGAAAAGGGCGTCGGCTTCTGCGACTTCGCCCGCATGAAGCGCCGTGGCAATTCCTTTGAAGACCTGGCCACGTTCCTGGCTTCAGTGGAGGCTCTGGAAAAATATCCTTTCTGCAACCGCGGTATTACCACACAGATCCAGCAGAACTTTCTGGATGCCTACAATGTCAGCCAGTCCGACGCGGCCATTCTGCGAGTCTTCAAGATGAAAGCTCTGCTGGGAATGTTTGCCCAGGGCCGGACAGTGAAAGAAAGCGCTTTGCGCAAGAAAGTAATGTGGGCCAATGTGATGAAGAAATTCATCAACCAGGCGGCGCAGAGATCCATGTCGCCGGCGGCAGCATAAGAACGTTGCCTTACGCCGCAGATTTCCGCTGATGGACGCAGATTAGGAAGCGTAGCCGCGAATTTCGCGAACAAACACGAATGAAGAACTAAGTTATGATTCGCGTTTTTCGCGTCGATTTGCGGCTGTTTTTTGCCTTCCTCCGGTCGATTTCTTCTTCTGCTTCGTCGTTCTGGTCCGTGAAAACTTGTACTCAAACTCCGCCATCCGCACTTTCCTGCCGCTGAATTTCACCCCTTCCATCTCCAGTCGAAAGCGCTGATCCAGACCGCCTTCTCCGGGGATCGCAATTCTGCCTCCGGCTGCCACCACGCGATGCCAGGGAAGTCCGTGCGACTGGCCTAATGTGCGGACGACGAGCCGCGCACCGCCGGGAATTCCGGCTGCCCGGGCAATTGCTCCATAGGTTGAGACATGGCCGCGCGGGATATTCATGATCGCGTCACGGATATTGGTCCTGCGGATCTCGGCCAACGTCGGGTTTGGCCGCTTCACTTTTGCCATGACCACATTTTAAACAGGCCCGGATGCTTTAACGTCCGCAATAGTTCAAGCTCCTATGGGTCATTGCATCATCACAGAGCGGTGATAAGCTTCAGCCCATTGGGGGATGCAACATGGCATTGTGGGTGGAAAATGAGGCGCGCAGAGCGAACCGAAATCTGCTTCTGGTGAATGGCGGAATATTAGCCATCATCATTTTGGTTGTTGCGGGCAACTACCGTTATTGCGCCAACTTTGTGCTGGGCTGCCAATCGATTTCAGGCGCAGAGTTGGCTGCGCTTACGTCACCGGACCAACGTTGGCGTAACTTTGTTTCGGTCAGCGGCACAAAATCTTTCAACACGGAATATCGCGACGTCGTCAACCACATGGAGGGAAACCGCGTTGTCTCCACAGAAATCAAAGACGAATACATTCTCCTGCGCGTGGGCGACAAGATCCTGCTGGTGAAGGCTGACCCGGGGAAAGAAAAACTTGAATATTCCGGCGAACTGGTGGCCACAAGCGAGCAAGTGAAAGAGGACTTGCTGCGTCCGCTGGCGACAGAAGACGCTGGCCTTGCTAGTGAAGTCCTGCCATTTACGCTCAACGCCGTTGATTATCGAAGCAATGGCTATACCATGCTTATGATTGGACTGCCGCTGCTTGCTCTGGCGCTGTGGAACTGCCTCAAGGCGATGCGCCGCATCGCGGAAATACAGCTCTCTCCCGTGTGGAAGCACCTTGCGGTGTATGGCAATGCCGAGCAGCTTTCACAGCAGATTGAGGCCGAGCTGCAGCCGGCCATGATTCGCACATACGGTAAGCTTCAGATCGCGCAGCAATGGATGGTCCGGCGCAAAACATTCAGCACATGGGTGTCACCGGTCGGCGACCTGGTGTGGATCTATAAGAAGGTGACCAAACATTCCGTCAACTTCATTCCCACGGGAAAGACATATTCCGTGGTGCTGGTGGGTCGCCATCGCCAGCGGATTGAAGAGCAGATGAAAGAAAAAGCCGTGAATGAAATGCTGGCGGACCTGGCGGCGCGATTGCCGTGGGTTCTTTTCGGCTTCACCAAGGACATGGAAAAAGCATGGCAAAAAGATCCTGCGGGCGTGATTGCGGTGGTGGATACGCGCTATCAGCAGCACAATAACAAGTCTGCCGCAACTGCCGCGCCAGGGCAGTAAACTACTTTATCCACATAGAGTTACTTGCATGTTCAAGCCCCGCATCAGCGGGGCTTTCCCAATTCTGGAAGTGCTCCCAAAATTTGTGTGATCCATGTCATTGACCTCAAATTCGGCCTGTTTTAGACTGCTATTTCATGATTTTGAAATTGAAATTCAATTTCATTTTCAAAATGGATTTCCGGGAGATTGGGAGAGAACGATCCGTGTCGTCTAGACGTTTAAAAGCTTTCGCCCTGCTGCTATTGCTGGCGTCGCCATTATTGACGCCGCGCACAGTCTGCGCGCAGGAAAATTATTTTGTCACTTACACACACCACATGGAGGAGCCAGGGAACCTCGAGTTCGCCACCAAGTCCGTGACTGGATTCCCGCAAGCGGGCAATGCGTTTTGGGGAAATGCCATTGAGATGGAATATGGCGTAAAAACCTGGTGGACGTCAGAGCTTTATCTGGATTCGCAAACCACGGCCAATGAGAGCAGCGTGTTTACCGGCTTCCGCTTTGAGAACCGCTTCCGTCCGCTTTTGCAGGAGCACTGGATCAACCCTGTGCTCTATGCGGAGTTTGAGGACATCAACAGCGCGGACAAAGCACTGCTGGAAGTAGTGGGACATGACGGCATCGCGGATTTCCTGGGGCGCAATGACCGCAGCGAGAAGGAGCGCGAGGTTGAGCTGAAGCTAATCCTGAGCAGCAACTTCAAAGGCTGGAATGTTGCCGAGAACATTATCGCGGAAAAGAACATTGCCGGCGAGCCGTGGGAGTTTGGCTATGCGGTGGCCGTGAGCCGTCCTCTGGCGCTGGCGGCCAGCGCCAACGAATGCCGCTTCTGCCGCGAGAATTTTGCCCTGGGCGCGGAACTTTACGGCGGCCTGGGCGACCGCTACAGCTTTGGCCTGCACGATACATCGCATTATCTGGCTCCAACGCTGGCGTTTCACATGCCCAGCGGTCCGACGTTCAGCATTTCTCCTGCAGCCGGACTGAATAGCAACAGCCACGGCTTCCTGCTGCGCTTTGGCGTGGCTTATGAAATTAACCAGTTTGTTTCACGGCTGAGGCGGAAATGAAGATGAGCGCTAAAAGACTTTTCCTGTTCATTAGTTTCATCGCCCTTCTGGGATCGCTGTTTCTTTATGCCGAAGCCGGTGATGGTGTGTGGTTAACCAGAGTGCCGGACAAGCAACGCATGCGCGAGAATCCATTTGCAGGGCGACCCGACGCAGTGGCCGCAGGCGCGAAGCTCTTCCGGCAAAACTGTTCTACCTGCCATGGCAGCGAAGCTCTGGGAACTAAAAAATATCCCAACCTGCACTCGGAGCAAGTGCGCAGCGCGACTGATGGCGAACTGGAGTGGCTGCTGAAGAACGGCAGCATGAAAAACGGAATGCCATCCTGGTCGAGATTGCCGGAACAACAGCGCTGGCAGATTGTGGCTTTCCTGAAAAGCCTGCAATAAACGACTCATCACAGAAACACGAAGAAGCCCTAAATACATCAGGGAAAAAAGAAAGCCAAATATTTCACCGCGGGAACGCGGAGAAAAGCTTTTAAAACATGGAGGAAGCGAACAGTGGAGGCGGAGCCACAAGTAACTCCGCCTCTGATTATGCGTGTTAACGCCTATTTGTTGAAGTTTGCCTTGACTGATGTATTGCCGCCGATCGTCAGAGTGCAGATCGGCTCGGCGCCACTGCAAGCCCCGCCCCAATTGGCGAATGTCTTTCCGGCCGGCGGAATTGCGGTCAAGGTAACCACGGTTCCCTGATCGAACTTTGCCGAGCAGGCGCTGCCGCAATCGAGCACGCGATCAATTCCAGCCGGGGTGGCAGAGACCTTGCCGGGATTACTGAGGCCCACTGAAAGCGTGAACTGCGTTGTGGAGCCGCCGCCACCACCGCCCGTGGCCGGGCTCGGCACAAACGTTGCAGTTATGGCCATTGCGTCACTCACGGTGATGGCACATGTAGTTGCCGTACCTGTGCATGCGCCGGTCCAGCCGGAGAATGTGTTGTTGCTGGCCGGCGTTGCGGTCAAGGTAACCACAGCGCCCAGGGAATTGGTGGAAGAGCATTTGTTGCCGCAGCTAATTACCTTGTCCGCGGATTCAACTTTTCCCGTGCCCGCTATGGTCACGGACACGCCGGGAACAGACACATTGGCGGCCGCCATTTGTGCATTGATCATGTCACCCAATTCGCCGGGTTGCGGCGAATTGCACAGGCCGCCATCGGCACACTGCACTTCATGGGTCGCAGGATCGTAGGCGCCAGTGTAAGCGTAGGTTTCATAGCGGCGAATCACAGAACGCGTGCCGCTATCGACTCCTCCTTGATTGACCTGGCGGTTGCGCTGGCGATGGTTGCCATCCGGCGGCGGCGCGGGTTGCATCAGGACCCAGTCGGTTTCAATCTGCGTTATGTCCTGCGGTACGATCGGATTGTCACTGGTGAGTTCATCGAGCGCGACTTCGCGCGTCATCTCGGTCTTATAGACCTTCATCCATGTCGCGTCGCCGAATTGCGGAAGCGCGGCTGGGAGAGGCGGCGGAGGCGGAGGCGTCTGGATTTCAGCCATCAGAACAGGCGGTGCGCCGACAACCGCGGGCGGCACCCACGAGTAGACAGGTGTCGGAACAAAGATGTTGTTGGGCGAGGGAACTAGCTGGCCGGGATTTACCGGATCAGCAAACAGCCAGCGATAGCCGACGATCGTGTAGCCAGTGGCTGTATATAACGGACGCACACCAAAATGGTCACAGCCTGCATTCAGATAGGCAGTGTTCCACTGGTAGCAGGTCCCGGCAAACGGCACGCCGGGAGTTTTGGGCACGGTGGTAGAGGTGAAGAGCTGCATGAACGGGTCCCACGCGCTCTTGTAACGGACATAAACGCCAGTGGCGTAAGGCACAACTTCCGGTGCTCCGTATTTGTTGCCGGGCCAGGACGGACCGAGGTCCGCCGGCTGAATACCTTCAATCTGGATTTCAAATCCATTGGCGTCCTGGCCTTCATTGTTGGCCGCATCAAAATTGCTGGGTGAGCCGACGATGGAGGCTTGCTGCGCCTGTGCTACATGCGGGGCCGCGATCAGGCCGAGCGCCAGCGCACTCAGCAGTGCGAGGCGTCGAAACATAAACATATTGCTGAACATCATTGATTGTGTACTGCTCCTTACGGGGTTGTGAAGCTGAGCCAAGGCTGGATACAGCTGCTGAACCAGTAGAGTGTCAGGAATTTCCAGAAATAGCTCGCGCGTGGTTACCTTCGGGCAGTCGCTCTGTTTCCATATTCGCCAAGCGAGTCAATTCGCGACGACATTTTTGTACTGTCCGGACGGCGTAGACCATTCGACGAAGCATGCATGACAAGTAACCCATTAGCGTGACATCGACTGAGATACTGAGGCGCGTGAGAAAAGTTTTGCAACACAGAGAAGAGAAGGGAACAGGGCATTTCCAAAATCGCTGAATTGGAAACGCAGTCTTAATCGGGGGGCACGGAGATACACAGAGTAGCCTGACCTGCCTCTGTGTCCTCTGTGGTAAAGAGGCTTCTAGCTCCCGTTCGGCCGGCGTTCACGCTCGTACGGTTTTTCCAGATACTTCCGCGCTTCGTCCAGAGCGCCCTGCGTGGGATCCCCGGTCTGAATGGCCTGGCGATATTCATTCACGGCGCGCTCACGCTGGCCGGTGGTGTCAAAAATTTTGCCCAGCATGATGTGGCTCCAGACCTCAGTCCAGCGAGGATCGCCGTCACCATTGAGCGCTTCACGAAATTCATTGGCCGCCGACTGGTAGTTGCGCTGCGCAAAGAAAATATCGGCAATGCGATAATGCGCCAGCGAACTGTTTTTGTTTACGTCCAGCGCCTTGTTCAACTCGGTGAGTGCTTCAGAAAGATTGCCCTGCGCGGTCAGTTCCTGTCCGCGGCGGATAGCGACGCGCACGCGCAGATCAGGGGAGTTCTTGAGCACCCAGTTATTGGGATCGAGCACCAGTCGGCGCGGCTTGCCGAACGTCTCAATGGAGAAAGCGGAATCCGTCCCCACCACCTCAATGCGCTTCATCTCGGTCTGTCCGTCCGTATCGACCTTTAATTCCAGCGGCATGCGGAACAGATCAAGGTCCTGCGTAATTTCCCCGACAACGCGGAAGCCTTTCTTCACGCGATAGACGGTGTATTTCATCTTGAATTCAGGCGCGCCGGTGCCGTCAACCCACTGCGCAAAGAACGCGGTGAGCTTGTCGCCGTGATTCTTTTCCGCGATGGCCTCAAAGTCGGCCACCGAAGCGGGCTTCCCGGCGTACTGCGTCATAAAATCTTTTACCGTTTTATCGAACGCCGCATCGCCGATGACCCAGCGCAGCATGTGGAAGATCATGCCGCCTTTGTCGGTAACCAGCGCCTGGAACTGCGGAGAGAACGTATCCAGCTTGCCGATGCTACCCAGAGGTGTTGTGTCATAGGCCAGCGCGCCCACGGCCATATCGCGTGACGCGTCTTCAAAAGCCTGCTGTCCGGCGGTGCTTTGCACGTAGCGCATCTCGGAGTCGCGCGCGCCGCCATCCACCAGCCACCAGTCGTCTTTGCTCGCCGGGCTAACGGTAGAGCCCCACCATTGATGTCCAATGGCGTCGGCCAGCAGGCGGTAATTGGTTTTTTCGCTGATGTCGCGCGTGGCCAGGGCCGCGATTTCCGGCGCCCACCACATGGGCACGGTGTCATCGGGCAACTCAACCAGCTTCAGCGTTCCGCCGCCCGGCGCGGGACCATACAACGACGTGAAGTATTCCAGCTCCTTATTGGCGGTATCGCCATAAGCGGAGGCAAACTGCTTTTTGTTGGCGCCAAAATAAACTTTTACGCTGCCGACAGAAGCTTCTTGAAAATTGCCGGCCACAATTGTCCCGGGAAAGCTGGGCTTGTCCCAGGTAAACGTAGTCACGGTTTTGCTGCCCGCCGCGGGCTTGGCCGCGCTTGCGCCGCCGCTGCCAATCACGGTAGTTCCCGCCGGGGCCGTCACGTTAATGGTGGCGGTAAAACGATCGATGCCGTAATTCGTAACCGGGAACCAGCGTCCGGGATAAAGAAGATAGATGGCGTCTTCGCCGATATAGGCCAGCTTGAGCCCTTCCACAGGACTGTCATCGGCATTGGCCAGCGCGCCTTCATAATCGAAAGTGAGCGTTGTGCTGCTGCCCTTCGTCAAAGTGTTAGGAAAGCTGATGCGGACAGCATTTTCCTGGGTAACGCGCTCGGCTGTCAGGGGCTTGCCTTTGTCGTCCAGCACCTTGGTCACGCGCAGGCCGTTGTGCAGGTCAAAGCTGGCAAAGTTGACGTCTTCCAGCGCCATGAATTTCACCTTGGCGCGCGCCGTAAGGCGGTGGGTCTTGGGCACGATCTCTGCGTCAATCACGTAATCTTCAGCCTTCACGCGTGAGCGGTCAGCCGCAAGCGCGGGCAGGCAGAAAGACGCGATCAGGCCAATAAACAGTAAGGCACGTCGCAGGGGTCGTCGTGCGATTTGCATGTATTTCTCCAAAAAGTGCTGAAAGCTACTCAGGTTAGATGTAAATTCTCCCAGAAAAGCTGCCTTAATACCAATGGAAGCATACAGGAACAGAGCTTCTCTCCGGACGAAAGAGGCTTCAGCGTGGCTTTCCGCATCGGCTTGCATGGCGATTTTTACGCCGTTGCCAGCGTTCCCAGTATCTCCCGTGCCGCGCGTTGCGCTGGCGATTCCGTATGCTGGCTGTCGCGAAGCCGCTGTTGCACCATTTTCAGGTCAGCCTCCATCTGCTGCCGCGCGGGCCCGTCCGGGATGATGGCATTCAGTTCACGCAAAACGTTTTGTGCGGTAAAGTCTTTCTGGATCAGCTCCGGAACGATCTTCTTCCCGGCGATCAGGTTCGGCATGGCGAACGTGTCCAGCTTTACCAGCCTTCGTCCCAGCAGCCAGGTAAGCGGCGCCAGCCTGTAGACGACAATAAACGGCGTTCCAGAAAGCGCGGCTTCCACCGTGGCAGTTCCGCTCGCGACCACGGCCGCCCGGGCGTGCATCAGCGTGGCGGGGGCGTTGTCTGTAAGGGTGATCCTGATCGGCGCGGCCCAATCACGATAAAGCCTTTGCAGAAGCCATTCTTTATTCAGGGTCGAAGCCACTGGCAGGATAAATTCAAAGCCACCAACTTCAGTCTGTAAGCCTTCCGCGGCAAAAAGCATTCTTTCAATGTTGAAAGCCAATTCTTTCTTGCGGCTGCCGGGTAAGAGAGCAATCCATTGTTTCTTCGGATCAAGGTCATGCCTTTCCGCAAACTCCTCCCGCGAAATCTGCGGTTGCGGCACATACGCCAGCGGATGCCCCACATAACTGACCTCAACCCCGTGCCGCGCATAAAACTCCTGCTCAAAAGGAAAGATCACAATCATCTTGCGGACATATTTCCTGATCTGCTGCACGCGTCCGGTGCGCCATGCCCATATCTGCGGGCTCACAAAATAAAACACCGGAATGCCCAGGCCATGCAGCTCGCGCGCCAGCCGCAGGTTGAAATCAGGGAAGTCGATCAGGATGGCGGCGTCCGGCTTGCGCCGTGCTGCTTCCGCCACCAGATGCTTGAACCGCCGCCGAATGTCCGGCAGGTGTTTTACCACCTCAACCAGCCCCACAACGGCAACCTCATTGGCGTGGACCAGAATCTCCGCGCCGGAGGCTCGCATCTTTTCTCCGCCCATGCCAAAGAAAGTCGAGCTGGGCACTTGTTGGCCCAGCGAGTCGATGAGCTGTGCGCCGTAAGTGTCACCTGAGGCTTCGCCGGCGGAGAGGAGGAAGTTCATGTTTTTTCTGTAATCCAGAGCGTACGCGAGGGAACCCTGCCCCTGCAAGAATCGTCTGTCGGATCCTTTGGCCTTCTCCGTGCCTCCGCGTCTCCGGGGTGAGATTTTGCTTTTCACTTCCGGCGCTCGGCTGGTTGTTGCCGAGGATTCAAATTGCGCCATCGTCCTGCCGATTCTTTGGCCTTCTCCGTGTCTCCGTGGTGATTTTGTTTTCAGATGGCTCCGCTTTTTCATTTGGAGTTACACCCATCCAGCGCTGCTGGACAAGCCGCAGCTCGCATTCAAATACAAAAACAAACCTGCTCTGCATTTGCTGCAACATTGTTAACGCCGCTACACATCTTATCTGTCACTTGAGATGTTTTATGGGGGAAAGACTTATGCGCCATCGCACCGTCACTTTGTTTCTGCTGTTCAGCTTTTTGCTTGCCACCGCCGCCTGGGGCAGGGAAGACAAGCTCACCAACACCGGAGTTGCTCCCGCCGCAGAGGGCAAAGTCACTACCGACAAGGACCGCAACGGCAACACCGGAGTCGATATCGAGGTAAAACACATGGCGACGCCGCAATCTCTCACACCGGGCAAGCAGACCTATCTAGTCTGGGTGCAGCCGCGCGGAAAAGATCCTGAGCTGCTGGGAGCATTGCGGGTGAATGAAAACCTGGAAGGCAGCCTAAAGGCAGCCACCACGTACAAGGACTTTGACGTTCTCATCACGGCCGAAGACAGCGTTAAGGCCGATACGCCCTCAAGCATGGTGGTACTGAAGGGGAGCGTCGAGAGGAAGTAGCTCGGCTCGACCGATCCTCCGACCACCGAGGGGGCGATGCTGTTCTTTGGACTTGGTTTTTAGGCGAGCAGCCAGGTGGACCGGAATAGCTATGACCCTGCATGCGGCAATCTGATACCATTGCCGCGCATGAGCGCCCAAGAGCAGGCAGCTATTTCGGCCGGAAAGACAGTTGCGTCAAAGAGATCGACGACGTGGTGGCCGCTGGCGGTGCTGGTGGCCATCAATGTCCTCAATTTTTACGATCGCCAGGTTGCCGGCGCAATTGTGGAGCCTGTCCGCAAAGAGTTCCATCTTACCGATACGGAAATTGGCGGGCTTAACTTTGCTTTTACCATGCTCTATGGTCTGGTCGGGCTGCCGCTGGGACTTCTGGCAGATCGTGTGAGCCGCAAGAAACTTCTCGCCGTTGGCATTGCGGTGTGGGCAATTCTCACGGCCAGCGCGCGGTGGATCAACAGCTATTCTTTTCTGGTGATTTCGCGGCTGGGAGTAGGCGTGGGAGAAGCCACGGCCGCTCCCACGGCCACCAGCTGGATTGGCGATCTCTTTCCCGCGGAAAAGCGCTCCAAGCCGCTGGCGCTTTTTATGCTGGGCGTTCCCGTGGGCGGAGCGCTGAGTTTTTTCTTCAGCGGCCCCATCGCGCAAAGAATGGGATGGCGCGCCGCCATGATTGTGGCCGCCCTCCCCGCGTTGATCTTGATTCCTTTGCTGCTCATGCTGCATGAGCCTGCGCGCGGCGCTTCTGAAAAGCATGCGCCCCCGGTGGATGCCGGCTCCATCTGGGCCGTGCTGCGCGTTCCCACCTTCTGGTGGATCGCCATCTCCGGCGCGCTGGTGAACTTTAACCTGTATTCCGTTGGAACGTTTTTCCCGGCGTTCTTCAGCCGCATCCATCACATGAGCGTCGCCCGCGCGGGCGTGACCACGGGAATCGTCTATGCCGTCGGCGGCATTCTGGGCGGATCGTGCGCGGGCATCTGGGGTGATCGCATCGTTAAGCGCAACCGCAGCGGACGGATGAAGATCGCCGCCATCGCAGCGCTGCTGGCCGCCCCGCTTTCATATTTTGGAATTCATCAGGGCATTGGGTCGATCGCGCTTGCCCTTCCGCTGCTCACCATTGCCTACGGCCTGCTGAATATGTATTACGGCCTGGTCTACGCCTCGATTCATGATATTGTCGCGCCCGCGCTGCGCGGCACCAGCATGGCGATTTACTTTCTGGTGATGTATGTGATCGGCGCGTCGTGGGGAACGTTGATCATCGGCAAGATGAGCGACGTTTTTGCGCTGCACGCGGCGCACCTTGCCGGACTGGACAAGATTAACGAGCAGTTCAAGGCCATCGGCCTGCAACAAGCTTTGCTGCTGATTCCTGTGCTGTCTCTTTTGTTGGCGGGAGTTTTGTGGGCTGGATCAAGGACGATTGGACGCGATATTGAGAAACAGCAAAGAGCGGCCTAAACACCAGTTCCAGAAGGGATCTGGATTTATGTGGCACAGGCACTCCTGCCTGTGCCTGCATCCTTCACGATCCATCAAGCACAGGCAGGAGTGCCTGTGCCACATAGATTCGAAATGGCTTGCCTTTTTCAGCGCAGCTTGATTCCCAAATCCCTCAACTGAGTCTCATTCACCGGAGTCGGCGCATCTACCATCATGTCAATCGCCTTGGCGGTCTTAGGGAAGGGAATCACCTCGCGCAAGCTGTCCTCTCCGGCCAGGATCATCACAATGCGATCAAGTCCAAGCGCGATGCCGCCGTGCGGAGGCGTGCCGTATTCCAGCGCGTCCAGGAAAAATCCAAAGCGCGAGCGGGCTTCATCGTCGGTCATGCCCAGCGCGGTGAAGATCTGCCGCTGGATGTCCTGACGATGGATACGAATTGAGCCGGAGCCCAGCTCCGTGCCGTTCAACACCACGTCATAGGCCAGAGCGCGGACTGATCCGGGATCGGATTGCAGCTTGTCCATGTCCTGCTCATGCGGCGACGTAAAAGGATGATGCGCGGCGTTCCAGCGATTTTCTTTGTCGTCATACTCGAACATAGGAAAGTCTGTGACCCAGAGAAACTTGAAATCACGCGCCACTTCGCCGGTGCGCTCAAAGGCTTTGTGCTTGTCGGCATATTTACGCGCCAGTTCCAGACGGGCTTCGCCACCGGAAGTATATTGCGCTTTCTGGTTGGCCGCCGAGCGCGTCTTGCCTTCAGCGGCAATGCCAACTACGGGCACTACAAGATCATCGGCACCGGCTTTGCAAAGTTCGCGGATCTTTGCCGCGACTTGCGGGCGTTTCTTTTCCATCTGCACAAAGTCATACAGCACGCCGGCAAAGTCTTTATTGCGTTTGGTCAGCTCTTCTGAGAGTGCGCGCAGCTCTTTCTTCTCGCGATCAGAAATCTTGCCGACATTCGGAATTCTGATGCCAACCATGTTCAATGCGCCATCAATGCGCAGATCGGCCAGGTCTTCATCGGTAAAGGCCGGGCGGATATCGGTCATCGCGGGCAAACGCATGTCTGGCTTGTCGATCCCGTATTGCCGGATAGCCTGGTCATAACTCATGCGCACGAATGGCGTCGGCAAAGCAATGCCTGCCGCTTTGAATGCCGCTTTTAAAAAGCTTTCCACCACTTCATACACGCGATCGGGCTGCGGGAAGCTCATTTCCAGGTCGATCTGCGTGAATTCCGGCTGGCGGTCGGCGCGCAGGTCTTCATCGCGGAAGCAGCGCACAATCTGGAAATATTTGTCGAACCCGGAGATCATCAGTATCTGCTTGAAGAGCTGTGGCGACTGCGGCAGCGCGTAAAATTCGCCGGGATGCACGCGGCTGGGCACCAGATAATCGCGCGCGCCTTCCGGGGTGCTGCGCGTCATGAACGGCGTCTCAATTTCCAGGAATCCGCGCGCGGCCAGGTCCTGGCGGATTGCCAGAGCCACATTATGGCGCAACTGAATATTCGCCTGCATGTTTTCGCGCCGCAGGTCGATATAACGATACTTGAGCCGCACCTCTTCATTGATGGGCCCAGCCTCACTTGGCAGAAACGGAGGCAGCTTGGATTCATTGAGCAGCTTGAGCTCGTCGACGGTGACTTCCACTTCGCCCGTTGCGATGTTCTTGTTCACGGTGTCGGCATCGCGGCGGCGGACTTTTCCAATGGCCGCGATCACATACTCTGAGCGCAGCGCGCTGGCCTTCTCATGCACCGCCGGGTTCACGCCCTTATCGAAGACGAGTTGTGTCATTCCGCTGCGGTCGCGGATATCAATAAAAATCACGTTGCCCAGATCGCGCCGGCGGTTCACCCAGCCCAGCAATATCACCTGCGATCCCGTATGCTCGGGACGCAGCTCTCCGCACATGTGCGTGCGACGAAGATCACCTAAAAAATCAAGCGGCAAAGAAGTACCTTTCTTAATCAGGCTGAAACTTTGATTATAAATCGGGAGAAAGCCAAACCCACCACTGAGGCACGGAGACACGGAGAAAGGCAAAAAGAGTGCTTACCCTAAAGGCTATTTGCCGTCTAAACCAGCGCAGGCTTTATGACAAACTTTCTTGCATCATTGATTTTGACATCGACGCTGACACTTCAACCACAGAGCGCGGCCGCTCCGCCGCAGGACCATTCCAAACACGAGGGAATGGAGCATCGCGGGAACCAGGGCATGGGCTTCGACCAGCAGAAGATCACGCATCACTTTCTGCTGCGGAAAGATGGCGGCGCAATCCAGGTGACGGCCAACTCAGCCGACGACAAGACGAGCAAAGAAGAAATCCAGATGCACCTGCACCACATTACCCAGGCCTTCAAGTCGGGCGATTTCAATATTCCGATGTTCGTTCATGACCAGACACCGCCGGGCGTGGATACGATGACGAAGTTGAAAGACCAGATCAAGTACAAGTATGAGCCGGCGGCGAATGGCGGCCGCGTGGTAATTTCATCGGCGAACTCTGAGGCGGTGGCGGCGATCCATGAGTTTCTGAAATTTCAGATTACGGAGCACAAGACAGGAGATCCGCTGGAGGTGAAGTGACTTCCGCGGTGCTGATGTGATTCGCAAGGTTGCGCACTTTCTATTGCCAATATGCTAATTTCTTGGGCTGTCGTCGCTTCGCTGCTGTGATTAGGTTCTTCAGTTTTTTGACTATTTCGCTTTTTGGAACACGGTATTGTTTTCCTCGTATGAGGTCCTTGATAGGGAATATCCCTGAGCGAACTTCGTCCTCTCCAACGATCAATGCGTAAGTCGCACCTGATTTGCTAGCAGTCTCAAGCGATTTTCGTAATGAAAAGGATTCGCTTCCCACAACTACGCTCAATTCCAGACTGTGGCGGATTTCTCGTGCCAGAAGAACAGCCCGTGAGTTCATTCCCGAGCCAAACGGAGCAATGTAGACGTCTAGATGTGGCATTTACTTTTCTTCCTGCGGCATTAGTGTCATTACTAGTCGGTCCTCACCGATGGCAAAACCAATCCCTGGCGCTGGCGGTCCCCCTAAAGCTTCAGAAAGTCCATCGTAACGACCTCCGCCAACGATTGCATTCTGCGATCCTAAAGCACCGTGTTTGAATTCGAAGGCTGTACGTGTGTAATAGTCTAAACCCCTCACCAGTCGGTCATTGACAATGAAAGGAATCTGCAATTCGGTCAAAAGTTTCTTGACCTCCTCAAAGTGAGTTTCGCAATTCTCATCGAGATATTTGGCCATTTTGGGAAGCCGATCAATAATCGGCTGATCCGCTGGCACTTTGCAATCGAGTACGCGTAATGGATTGGTTTGTGCGCGGCGCTGGCAATCAGGACACATGTCTTGAACTACATTCTTTAGGGCATCTTGCAATGCTTGTAAGTAAATTGGTCTATCATTGGCACACCCAACAGAATTGATTTCAAGTACCCAGCCCTGAATGTTCAATCGGTCAAGGAGCGTTTTGAGCATTTCTATCATCTCAGCATCGACAGAGGGGGATTCACTCCCAGCAAAACTAGGACCGATCAGTTCTGCTCCAATTTGATAGAACTGGCGATAGCGACCTTTTTGCGGCCGCTCGCGGCGAAATTGCGGTCCAATATAGTAGAGCCTCTGTAGCTGGCCTATTTTGCCCAAGTTGTGCTCGATGTAAGCACGGACCACGCCAGCTGTATTTTCCGGACGTAAAGTTAGTGATTGCGATTTTTCACTTTGCGCTCGGGCTCGATCCTCCCAAGTGAACATTTCTTTGGAGACGATATCCGTTTCTTCCCCCACTCCTCTGGCAAAAAGCTGGGTATCTTCGAATATAGGTGTGCGAATTTCTTGAAAGTTGTAAAGACGAAACACATCGCGGGCTGTCGCATCCACAAAGTTCCATATTGCGGTCTCCGGTGGAAGAAGGTCCCGCGTGCCGCGGACTGCTTTAATCAAGCCTTGCCGCTGCCGTGGAGGTGATAAACGAGAACGTAAATTATTATCATCCTTAAAAATTGCAGCGAAATCCGGGTCAAGGATAGACCGCTTAATAGCAGATCGGACTATTTCGCTAAGAAGATTTTGAAGGCGCAGTAGCTCTCCTCTAAGTCTGACCAATTCTTGTCCGATTGATACGCCCGATCTCGAATTGAGAATTTGTTCGAGATCCCTAAAGGAAGCAGGAATATTTAACAATTCCGCAAGTCTAAGTCCCCTTACAAGGAACTGTCTCTCAGGAGTCTCGTAGTCACTCGGGATATGCACTAAGCCATCAAGTGCAGCGCACAATGTGGGCCAAGACATGTCCAGCCACATGTCCCCAATAGCGTAATCGAACTTGAACAGCGCTCGTTGAACCCTGAGTGGCAGGGCAAACCAATTCATTTTCGAATGAAGATCTTTCAGCTCCTCGAGATTTTCAACCGTGAGCCAATCTCGCGCATTCTCGTCCGAAATATAAGATGCTGATGAATGGCCCTTTACAGGGCCAGGCACGAGCCCTTGAATCTCACCGTCGGTAAGAAATAATCTGGCTGAATATGCTGTCGAGGCTGTCGTGGGATGAACAATTCTTGATAACGCGATGCAAGTGTAAAGCCGCTTGTCTTCATCCCACACATAGCTTTGAGTGGCACCGAGTTCTCGGACAAACGAATAGAGCTGGCTATATTGTCTGATTCTCTCGCTCTTGAACTCGCCAGGTGGCTCTGTTGCCTTAAAAATTCGATCTGCGAGCTCTTTGTCAATTTTTCCAATCCATAAATCGTCCGCTATTTGGAAGCGAACTTGAGGAATAGTCGCGATTTCGTCCAGCGGTCGCAACCTAATATTTGCATTATCCTGCAGTGCAATATCTCTAGTGAAATCCAACTCTCAAAAACCTCGCTTGGCTTGTTTGAGGTACGCAGCAGTGTAATCGACGTAATTGCTGCCGTACATCATGATCGTCTTTTGCGTCTCTTCGTCGTCAATCTTCTTCTTGAACTTTCCGGGAACGCCCATCCACAGCGAGTATGGCTCAATGATCGCCCCTTCCGGAATCACCGTTCCGGCGGCGATGATGCAGCCTTCGCCGATCTTCGCGTTGTTCAGGATCACGCAGCCCATGCCGATGAGGCAGCGGTCGCCGATGGTGCAGCCGTGCAGCGTGACCGAATGCCCCACGGTGACCCAGTCGCCCATGGTGACGCCATATTTGTGGCGCATGCCATGGAGCACGCTGCAATCCTGCACGTTGGAGTTCTTGCCAATGCGGATGGCAAACACGTCACCGCGGATCACGGCATTCATCCAGACGCTGGAGTTTTCACCGATTTCAACGTCGCCAATGATCTGCGCGGACTCATCGATATAGCACGAATCGTGAATGCGCGGCGCGATTCCCTGGTAAGAGCGGAGCATAAAGTTGAATCTTTAAAACTAACACGTGTGGCAGATCAGCGGCAATGAGGGAAGTCCGGCAGCCCGCTCTGAGATCGATAACTAGCGTTTCCGCGACAGATCAGGGCTTTGACGAGTAGCATACTTCTTTTTGCGACGGGGTCGCTTACATTTGCAGGGATCAATGCCGCATGCTCCGCATAGGCTGCGTTCTCTCCGCTTCAGAACTTTCCGCACCGCTATGCTCAGTTTTTTTGCCTCGTTCTGTATGTCCGGATTCTAGATTAAGAGTCGGCAGCGATCAAAAGTCCGATTGCCCGGCGAGGCCGGCTTGCGCGCCGAGCCGCTTGCTGCAGGTGCGGAGGAATTTTGCGGAACAATAGACTCTCAAGCGGTTTGGAGCGAAGCGACACTAATGCAGCTCTACGCCCATCAACTCCGTGACCATCGTCCATTGTTCCCAGGCGTAACGCCAGATTGAAACGGAGTGCAGGTTTTCAAACGAATGGAAGTCGCGCTCATTCATTGCCTGGTTTTCTTCCAGATAGACCTGGCTAACAAAATCACAGTCATTGCAGCGCACTATATAAGGATAGTTTTCGGCCATTCAGTCACACGTTGGGGGATGGCCCCATTGTGGAACTTTTCTTAATCCTATGCACTAAGGCGGTTCACTTAGGGTGAATGAGATATTTAGCTGATCGTGAAAAACATTGCACAATGGCGAGGCGTTGCCAAAGGGCGATCAAGAAAAGCAACAGTCGGAAAAACTGTTTGAAAGATAAATGGTCGAAAATAAAATGATCTATAGAAAGAGGTTGGAAAGTGCGACTCGAAGCTACGATCGCATGATGCGGGCTTTGATTTCGGGTTCCCAGATCACGTTGCCGGGCTCCAGGGTTTCAACGCCGACCTGGCCTTGCTGCGAAGTGCCGTCCTTGCCGATCCATGCAACTTTGTAGCGAGCGCGGCGGTTTTGGCGCTGCAGCCAGATGGTTTGTCCCACGCTTTTAATACCTGGTGGCGCGACGAGGCGGGCACCGGTAGCGGAAATCTCATAAGTGCAGCAATTCTGCGATTCGATACTGGCAACATCCGGAAAAACTTTTACGGGCACGGCAAGATGCAGCCGCTTCTCATGACGCTTTTCAGGAGCGGTTACAACGGAAGATGCGCCAGCCGGCGCAGGTGTGGCAACTTGCTTTGGTTCCATGACCTTTCGAGTATCGCGGCTGGCCTCTTTCTGGTCAATATTACTTTCGTTTGTTTAGTTTGAAACGGATTCCAATCCTACGGCGGACCCTGCGTGATGCGGCAAAACCAGTTACAATAGTTCCTTAGTCCCTCCTTGACGAGACAAAAACATGATTCATTTTCCCGTGCCAGAGGCCCTGACCTTCGATGACGTGTTGCTTTTACCCGCGCATTCTGACGTTGTGCCCGCTGAGGTAAATACGCAGACGCAGCTTTCGCGGAACATTCGTCTGAATATCCCGATCATCAGTGCCGCCATGGATACCGTAACAGAATCTCGCCTGGCCATTGCGATTGCGCAGGCGGGCGGGCTGGGCATTGTGCATCGGAATTTGTCGATTGAAGAGCAGGCTGACGAGGTGGACAAGGTCAAACGGTCTGAAAGCGGAATGATCATGGACCCGATCACGCTTTCTCCTGATCACAAAATTGCCGACGCGCTGGAGCTGATGCGCCGCTACAAGATTTCCGGCGTGCCGGTAACCAAGAACAAAAAGCTGGTTGGCATTCTTACCAATCGCGATCTTCGGTTTGAAACGCGCACGGACATCCTGATCAGCAAAATCATGACCAAGGACAACCTGATCACGGTGCCGGTGGGCACCACGCTGGAAGATGCGGAGAAGATCCTGCATGAACATCGCGTGGAAAAGCTGCTGGTGGTGGACGACAAGTACAACCTGAAGGGCCTGATCACGGTAAAAGATATCCAGAAGAAACTGAAATATCCGGGCGCGGCCAAAGATCAGCATGGGCGGCTGCGCGTTGGCGCGGCCGTTGGCGCGACGGGCGATTATCTGGAGCGCGCGCAGGAAATGGTCAAAGCCAAAGTGGATGTGCTGGCGATTGATGCAGCTCACGGGCACACCAGCCGCGTGATTGATGCGGTAAAGACGATTAAGGCAAAACTTCCTGACGTTGATTTGCTCGCCGGCAACGTTGGCACGCATGAAGGCGCGTGTGCGCTGGTGAAGGCGGGCGCTGACGCCATTAAAGTTGGAATCGGGCCAGGATCAATCTGCACAACGCGCATTGTTACCGGCGCGGGCGTGCCGCAGATCACGGCAATTGCTGAAGCGGCGCGCGCGTGCCGTGACGCGCAGATTCCCGTGATTGCCGACGGCGGCATCAAGTTCTCCGGCGACATCAGCAAGGCCATTGCCGCGGGCGCAAGCGTGGTGATGATCGGCTCACTGTTTGCGGGAACGGAGGAGAGCCCGGGCGAAACGATTCTTTATCAGGGACGCTCGTTCAAGTCATACCGAGGCATGGGATCGCTTTCCGCCATGGCTGCAGGCTCAAGCGAGCGTTACGCGCAGACCACTGAAGACGCGTCCACGGAAAACATGGGCATACGCGATGAAAATCGCGGAAGCAATCGCGTGGACAAACTGGTGCCGGAAGGAATTGAAGGCCGCGTTCCGTATCGTGGCACGCTGGCGGAGATGGTGTATCAGCTCGTCGGCGGCGTGCGGTCCGGCATGGGGTATTGCGGCACCAAGACTATTCCTGAGTTGCAGCAGAAGGCGCGATTCATCCGCATCAGCGGCGCCGGACTGCGTGAGAGCCATGTGCATGACGTGATCATTACGCGTGAAGCTCCCAATTACAGGCTGGAATAGGCGGAAGAAGATTGTCATTCGCCGTTCAAGAGCCTGTAAGCACCGCAGCGCCGCACAAGCTGCGCGCGTGGATCCCCACGCTGATCTGGCTTTGTGTGCTCGCGCTTTTTTCCACTGACACGTTCTCCGCCGAGCACACAGGCAGCGTGCTTTTGAAAATTTTCCACGCGCTGTTCGGCACTCGCTTTGACGAACAGTTCGACCAAATTCACTTTCTCGTCCGCAAGTCAGCGCATTTTTGCAGCTATGGATTCCTGGGAGCGCTGGCATTTTTTTCGTGGCGCGCCACGTTGCCGGCGCGTCCGCGATGGACATTCCGCTGGAGTTTGCTGGCGGTGCTGGTTGCCGCCATCGCCGGCAGCCTGGACGAATTTCACCAGATCTTTGTTCCCTCACGCGGCCCAAGCCTGCGGGACGTGCTGATCGATACTATGGGCGGCATTTTTTTCCAGCTGGCAATTGCCCTCTGGATAGGCTGGCGCGACAAGCGAACTGCATCATAAGTCAGGCTTATACGATCTTTATTCGCCAAAATCTCTCTATTTTTTGCATCTTTCCGGCAAAGTCAGCAACTCTGGGTGAAAACTTCTGCATCAGACAAGACTCAGCCACTCGCCGTGGAGGCAGGAATGAGAATCTGGCGTGCGATGAAGGTCTTCTACGAGATCGTTACCGATCGCGAAATTTATTTCCTGCTTGGCCTGGCCATCCGGGACCTGTTCCGCAAAACCAAGTCAGACCCCAAGCCGGCTGTGGTGGTGAAAAAGCGCGCCAAAGCCATGTCCGCCGGGCGGTCCTGAAAAAGATTGCAGCAAAAAAGGTGTCCCTCCCCCCTTTCCCCCGTAAAAGCAAATAACCCCGCA
Source organism: Terriglobia bacterium (assembly GCA_020072645.1). Taxonomy (NCBI): domain Bacteria; kingdom Pseudomonadati; phylum Acidobacteriota; class Terriglobia; species Terriglobia bacterium. The sequence continues at coordinate 6,544 of JAIQGK010000014.1, read as the reverse complement.
CACAATGTGCGGGGTTATTCGGTAAGCTGTTGGGATTGGCTGAAGGCGCGGAGGCCTTACACGAATCACAACTTCGCTCAGGACTTAAAGACTCACGCCTTAAGCCTCAGCCACCTCACGTAAACCACTACAATCAGAATTCTTCATATATTTGGATCGCCCTCCTTTCCCGTGTAACCGCAGAATATCGCCACATAACTAAAAAGTCAACAGTGCGATTTCCACTTTTCTGGGGCTGCGCGCGCGGGGCTATTTGCTCCAGAGATCGCGCCGCCAGAAGGGAAATAGATCATCCAGTTCCACGTCTTCACGCCACGAGCCGCGTGTGCCGTAACCGACGTACACGGCCGACGATTCCACGGAAATCTTTGAGCCGGCTGGGACTCTGGAATCTGCGTTACTGAACCCGGATTCCTGCAAGGACAGGCGTGCCCACGATTCCAGGACAATCCCTTTATCCAGGACACGATCGAGGACACTGATAAGGTCATCCGTATTGGCGACAAGTTCGCGCATTTTTACCTCAATAGTAGGATGCACAAAACCAATACCGCGATCAACGCGGATGAATTGGGCTGCTCTGCTTGTCCCGCTGCTCTGCTTCCTCCACGCGCATCCACGTGTTGAGCGACGCCAATTCCAGATCGGTGGCCTTTCGTCCCAGGGATTTTTTCATCCTGCGCCGCACACGCACGGTCACAATCCAGCCTGAGACGGTCAATGCAATCGCGAAGCCAACTATGTATAGCGTGTAGAGGGTTCCAATTCCATCAAACATTGGTCGTTCCTTGTCAGCTCACTTCGTTTTCTTCGGCATGGCTTTGGCTGGGCTCGCACCGGCGGTCACAAATACCGGCTCAATGTCCGTGGGAACGCCTTTCAGCCGCTCCAGGGCTTTCTGCACTTCAGGACGCAGCACCATCATTTCGCTCATCAGCTTCTTCGTGCCGGCATAATCGCCGGTGGCTTCCAGCGTGAGCAGCTCGTGGTCCAGCCCCGCGACTGCGTCTTTGATCTTGCCCAGATCCACGCTGAAGGTGCCGTCAGAGTTCGCGACGAAAGCGCCTTTATCAAGAAAATAATTGAACTGCACGGCCATGCCCTTGGCGTGCGAATCCTGCAGGCCAAAGCGCAGCGTGCGGAATGAAGACGCAAGATACGTGGTGTAGAGCTTGCGCTCCGCGTCTGGGCCGTGCGGAAGCGGCGCCTGCATCGCGCCTTTGTCGGCTTGCGTCATCAGGTATTGCAGCGCGAAGAGGCCGGTCACGTCGGCCTTGGCTTCTTCCACGGCGCTGTAAAGTTCTTTCAGCTCCAGGCGCGGGTTCGTATCGCGACCGTTGACCTTGATCTGGTGCGGGCCCAGTCCGTGCGTGAGTTCATGGGCCACAATGTGGGTGAAGAACAATTCAAAGCTCAGGTCCTGCTGCGCCGCCGGTTGCAGCACCACTTTCGATATCGGCTCCAGCGTGGATTTGAATTTTGCTTCCTGAATATTTTTGAGCATCACGCGCTTGCTGCCCTTCTGCTGGACAACTTTATCGTCATTGGGCAGGTTGTAGGCCGCGGTCTGCACGCCATGATTGCCGTCGCCGGCGGCAAAAACTTCATTTACCACGCGGATGGGCGCCGCCGCTCCCAGCTTGGGCACGCGATACTTCGGGTCTTCCGGCAGATTGTTTTCAATCTCCTGCAGGTGCTCACCCAGGAACGCCAGCCGCGCGGATTCTTTCTCGTCGCGCACGTTGATGTAGGCCTCAAACGCAGCTTTGTAGCCAAACAGCTCGTCGTTGTACGTCTCATACGGGCCAATCGTCACGTCCACGGGCGCGTCCAGGTCCATCCACGCCATGTCGCTTTCAAAATAATTGTTGGTGCTGAAGGCGGCAGCGCGCGTGGTAAGAAACTTTTTGAGCGACGCGTTGTCCGTGAGCGCGGCGGCCTGTTTCAGCAGCGCGGCCGCTTTGGCGAGATCGGTTTTGTATTCCTCGCTGTAGGGGACCATCTTGAGTTTTTTGTCCGCGCCGCGACGAATCACGGTAAAGAACCCTTCCGCCTGCTCTTTCGATTCCGGATAGAGCGTCTTGGCCCAGGCCTCAAATTCTTCCTTGGTCATGTCTTCCGGATAAAAATTCGCGCCCGCCGGCTTCTTCGCCGGCACTCCGGGCAGGAATGCCTTGTGCTCGTCAATCTCTGACCATGGGCCTTTGTTGATCCAGAAATAATGCAGCCGCGCCTTGCCCAGCGCGGACTTATCCAGTTGCAGCTTCTGGTAAAGCGCCAGGTCGCCGCTCCAGAACTGCCGCATAAAAAGGTGGTTCACGATCCGTCCGGCCTCAATCAGCTTGGCCAGCGCTTTCTTGTCCCCGGCGGAGAGGCTGGAGAGATCGACATCCAGAGGCGCAGGCGCAAACCGCGCTGCCATCTGGTTGAGTTCGTCGGCGTTGGGAAAAGAAGTGTTGGCGGAAGCAGGAGCAGGAGTCTTCTGGGCAGTAGCCATGAGAGTTGATACCAGTAGAAATGTCAGGAGTCGGCGCATGGGCGTTAAGAGTCCTCGGGAAAAGGATAACGTGACGGGAAATGATATGCTAGGGGGCATGACAGCCAAACAGGAAGCCAAATCGTTGCTGGAAAAGCTTCCGGACAACTGCTCTATCGAGGACATTCAGTATCACCTTTACGTGCTGGAAAAGGTGAGAAGCGGGCTGGAGGATGCGCGCCAGAATGGCACGATCTCCCAGGAAGACGCCGAGTCACGTCTGAGCAAATGGCTAAGCGAGTAACCTGGTCCGCACGCGCGCTTGCCGATGTCGAATCCATTGCCGCTTTCATCTCTTCCGATTCTCCTGCTTACGCAAAGATTGTTGTCAAAAAGATAGTAAAGCTCACACGTCAGCTTGCTCGTTTTCCGCAGTCAGGCCGTGAATTTCCAGAATTTTAAGACCCATCGCTCAGAGAGCTGCTCGCCTACAGCTATCGCATCATTTACAAGGTGGAAACGGAAGAGGTAGTCATAGCGAGCGTGATTCATGGCAAACGCGACATGAGGTAGTGCTTCGGGTTGATCGTCCATTCCATATGCGGATGGCGGGCGACGGCACGTGTGCGCCGCCGCCTCGGCGGTAGGGAAATTAGCGATCTACGGGTATCTCATCAAGAATTGCTGCTGATAGCACGGCGTTCCGTGTGGTCCAAAACATGTATTCGGTGTCGCCGCCTACGGGGGTTAAGTCTCGATTACTACAGATAACCCAGGCCCTCCGCACACGGAGCCTTCGACTCATCCTAGCATCGTTCCCCCGCTCGGATTCGCTCAGGATTGTGCAGTTAAGATTTTCGCTGTACGCCCTGCTCGTTCTCTCGCCGAGCATTTTTGCACACGCCTAGGTTCCTAAACCCATAGGAACAAACTATGGCGCTCGATTTCCACCCCCTGCTAACTTGCGCAAAAATAAGGCCCATAGATTCCAGCTACAAACCATAGAAACAAAATATTGGAATCTATTTATCCAGCATGATGAACTCTGGCCAGCTCTGCATTTGAGCAAGTGCAGAACGCGCGGAGGAATTCATGAGTGAGAAAGTGCAGTCCCTTACCGTACCAGGAGAAACAGCAACTCAGCCCGTTCCCCAACAAGGCTCGCATTCCGTAAGCATGTCCCCAAGCAACGGAACGCAAACCGAGGGAAAGAAAAACGGCCACAAAAATAATTTGCGCACTCAGCTGGCTGATCGCAGCCGGCGCTCGTTTCTGGGCAGGGCCGGCGGCCTGACCGCAATGGCCATGGCAGCCGGCTTAGTCCCGCTTGAACCGTTGCTGGGCGGGAAAGCGACCGAGGCGGAAGCGTCGGACATAGTTTATTCAGAAAACAACCGCGCCAATAATGCTTTCAACTATCGCAAGCAGGAAGCGCAAGCTGAGAAAGTCAGCCCTCCGGTTGCGCCGGACAATGGCGATTTCGCGCTGTACACGGACCACAGCGGCACGTGGAGCAAAACGCTACAGCATGACAATCTGGGAATAGTGAATGCAACATCCTTCAACAGCTTTGTGAACGCTCTTACCAGCACCAACTTTGCCGATTTTCAAAACATCCTTGTCGGCAATCCCGGTGGAACCAATCCCAATGCGCAGCTGAATGGACCACAGACGTCGCTGGCGTATGACCTGGAAGGTCTGGATTCGCACGCGACGGTCATTGATCCCGCGCCCACCACTGCCAGCGCGCAGACCGCGGATGAGGAAGTGGAGCACTACTGGGCGGCCATGCTGCGCGACGTCAACTTTACCGCTTACGACGGCAACGCACTTGTGGCCCAGGCCGTAACTGAATTGAACAATCTCACGTATATCAAGAGCACCGCAAACAATGAGTATCCGTTTCCGGTGACAGCGCAGAATTTATTTCGCGGCCGGATCGTCGCCGGGGATGGAAATGTTCAAGGACCATATCTCTCGCAGTTCCTGCTGCACCCGACTAGCTTTGGCGCTCTGCCTCTCAGCATGATGTTCAAAGTCTTTGCGCCGAACCAGAACTTCATGACCAGCGTGGCGGAGTACATCAACGTGGAGAACGGCTTCCCGCCCAGCGGCTCGCTGGCCTTTGATCCAACTCCCCGGTTCTTGCGCAACGGCAGGGACATGGCCTCGTACACTCACGTGGACGTGCTCCACGAAACGTATTTCCTCGCTTTCCTGCTCCTTCTGAACCTTAATGCGCCGCTTAACCCAGGCAATCCGTATATCGGCTCAAGGACGGAGCACGGCTTTGGCACGCTGGATGCGGCAGATTGTTCCGCTACGCTGCCTGAGATGGCGACCCGCGCCCTCAAAGCGGCGTGGTTCCATAAGTGGGTCGTTAACCTGCGGCAGCGTCCAGAAGATTACGGAGCACTGGTGCATGCGCGCCTCACCAACCGGAGTCCGCTCCCGCAGGCCGCGGCACATTTGCATGCTGACGTTCTGAATTCGCAGGCAGTCGCCAAGACATTCTCGCAATTTGGCACTTACTTGCTGCCACAGGCCTTCCCTGAAGGAGCGCCCACTCATCCGTGCTATCCCACGGGCCACGGCACCGTCGCAGGCGCATGCATCACCGCCCTGAAGTTTTTCTTTGACGGCAGTAAGAAGATCCAGCCGTTACTCCAGGCCGCCGGAACTGACGTAATGCAGCCCAGTGAAGATGGCCTTTCACTGGTGCCTTACACCGGCACAGACGCTGCCAACCTCACCATCAACGGTGAGCTCTCAAAACTGGCACACAACATCTCATTTGGTCACGGAATCCACGCGGGCATTCACTTCCGCAGCTCCAGCCGGGCTTCCATTCTGCTGGGCGAGCAAGTGGGAATCAGTCTGCTCAATGACCGGGCTGTGGGCTACAACGAGCCGTTCAGCATCAGCATCACCAAGTTTGACGGCACAACTCAAACGTTCGTCAATAGCAGTCCGGGCGTATTCAACAACGGCACAAGCACGCAGACTACGTGCCCAGCGCTCGCATAAGCTGTAAAGGCAGCATCTTGGCAGTATCAACAGCAGGGGCAGCAGCCGGTTATCGGTTGCTGCCTCTTTAATTTTGGATATTCGTATTTGCGATTACTTATGCCACAAAAAAACCAAGTTCAGGTCAATGGCTTCATGCGCTCTTGGACAGCTCGGAAATTAAGTTTTTACTTGCGTCAACCTGCTCATTTTCCATTCTTCGCAATAAATTGGTTGTCCCCGAATCCAGTCCCGTTTGCGAGCAGCCGAGTTCAATAATCTTGCGCACTTCGGCTTTGGTGTCGCGGATCGCCTGCAGAATGGCTAGCGCGCGAGGCAGAAAACACTCGCCCAAAACGGTAAGGCGCGCTGCCCGCGGCAGCCGGTAGAATAACCTTCCTCCCAACTCGTCTTCCAGCTTATGAATCTGCTGCGACAAAGAGGGCTGCGCTACATACTCAGACTCTGCTGCGCGTGTGAATGTTCCTTGTTTCACGATGGCACAAAAATATCTAAGCTGATGAATTTCCATAGCGGTGCTCCTGGTTTGACAAAGCGCACGCAGATACCGGCCTTTATCTTGCGTGGGCAAACGGGTGTTGATCAACCTTACAATGCAGGTTTGATATTGAGCTGCTTATCGGAGATTGGTGTTTGCTAGAGATACCACGGTGGCGCGGGAGCAGCCTGCCTGAATGAAAGCAGTGTCCTGCCGCTGTAGTCAAAAGAACGAGGACAATTCTGATATGAAAAGCGATGAACTACGGTATTTACGATGGTCATCTTTTTCTCCAGAGAAACGTCACAAACATTTCGGGGCCCGAGGCAGGAGATCACAGCATAAGCAAAAATATGAGAAAGCTCAATTTAAATTCGGTTAAATTCTGTTCCATTTTGGGAATAATAAGGGCCATGCTATTGGTCTAACTGTGACATTTCAAGAGGTTGTCCATTCGAGCAAAACCAGAGAAGCTGATTGTGATGAGCAGTCAACTCAAATCTGGAGGCCCGAATGGACATTCATAAGAATGCACGACTTACCTTTATCCGTCGAGAGCAGTT